>NZ_JBCPGE010000041.1:0-2972 GCF_040914025.1 Ruminococcus sp. RTP21484sp1_RTP21281st1_A8_RTP21281_210402 | reverse complement strand
GTTTAGTAGAGCTTGGCGAGAGTGCCTTTTTCAAATGCAACAACTTAAAACATGTCGTGATCCCGGAGAGTGTGGATGTGATCGAACGCTGGGTATTCCATGGCTGCAACCGTCTGGAAACCGTAGAAATCCGTCACGATCCGGAGTATGTCGGTCCGTGGATCGTTAATAAGAGCTGTACCATTCGCTGTTATAAAGGCAGCAAGATGGATGCCTATTGTGATGAGTATGAACTGAAGAGGGAGTATATCGGTGCCGAAAGCGTTGTCAATGAATAAAGAAAAAAACAACAGAACGTGTGCAAACCTTACGGTAATGGATACCTTTTCTGCCTGTCATCCTTTTTTGAATTTTTTCTATTTTACAGTGGTACTTTTTTTTACCATGTTCAATCAACACCCGGTGTTCATCGGGATCTCTTATATTGGAGCATTTTCCTATTCGTTTTTATTAAACGGATGGGAAAAGACTCTGAAACAAAGCTTTCTTCTTACTCTGCCAGGTCTTCTCATTGTGGCACTATTAAATCCCATGTTTAATCATTACGGGGTTACCATGCTGTATTATGTAAAAAGCAGCGGCAACTGGATCACCCTGGAAGCACTTGTGTACGGTGTGGTGCTTGGCGCTGTGATGTTCGTAGTCATCCAGTGGTTTTCCTGTTACAATAAAGTGATGACAACGGATAAATTTATCTATCTGTTTGGGCGGATCATTCCGGCGCTTTCCCTGATCTTATCTATGGCGCTTCGGTTTGTGCCAAGGTTTACTGCACAGTTAAAAGTAATCCGAAGCGGGCAGAAAGCCATGGGACGGGATGTATCAGAAGGAAGCCTTTTTGCGCGTATCCGCCATGGGCTTAACATGCTCTCCATCCTGGTTACCTGGGCGCTGGAAAACGCCATTGAGACCTCTGATTCCATGCGAAGCAGGGGATATGGTCTGAAGGGAAGGACTGCGTTTTCCATTTACCATTTTACAAGAAAAGATAAGTATGTCCTGGGAATGATGATCGGACTGTCTGCTATATTTACAGGGGGCTGTATCAAAGGGGCTGCCTATGCAAGTTATGATCCCAGAATCCTGTTAGCTGGCTTTACCATCCAGGGATACGCGGCACCCGTTTCGGTTTCCCCGTTACTTGCCCTGCTTACTTATCTTTGTTTTGCAGCCTTTTGTTTTCTTCCAGTGCTGCTGGATGTGACAGAAACCATCCGCTTTTCCTATAGCAGGAGAAAAGAAACGACAGACCTTGAAATGACGTATCAAAAAATTTACCAGACGCTGGAACAGGAAGGAACAGACAGATGAATCTTGTAGAAATAAAGGATTTCGGGTTTTCCTATCCGGAAAGTTCCAGAAAAGTTCTGGAGCATGTAAACCTGAACATAAAAGAAGGAACCTTAAATGTCATCATGGGAAGGAGCGGCTGCGGAAAAAGCACCCTGCTTCGCCAGTTAAAAAGCGTGCTTGCACCAGCTGGAGAAAAAGAGGGGGAGATCCTCTACCGGAATATTCCGCTTAGGGATACCGACCACCGCACCCAGAGCCAGGAGATCGGGTTTGTGATGCAAAATCCGGACAACCAGATCGTGACCGATAAGGTATGGCATGAGCTGGCGTTTGGACTGGAAAGCCTTGGGTATGACAATGCCACCATCCGCCTTCGGGTGGCAGAGATGGCAAGTTATTTTGGCATCCAGAAGTGGTTTTATAAAAATGTATCGGAATTGTCAGGCGGACAAAAACAGCTTTTAAACCTGGCTTCTGTGATGGCCATGCACCCGTCCTTACTGATCCTGGACGAGCCAACCTCCCAACTGGATCCCATTGCAGCCTCCGATTTTCTGGAGACCGTGAAGAAGATCAACCGTGATATTGGAACGACTGTACTGCTCACCGAACACCGCCTGCAGGATATCATCCCGTATGCCGACCGGGTGTTTGTCATGGATGAGGGAACCCTGTTTTTGGAAGGAAAACCCCGGGAGATTGGAACCAAATTAAAGGAACAGCACCACGGCATGTTTTTATCCATGCCAGTTCCCATGCAGATCTATGCAGGGACAGACAGCGCCCTTACCTGTCCCCTTACCGTAAGTGAGGGCAGACAGTGGATCCGGGAATATACAGAAGAAAAAGGAATAAAAAAAGAACAGATCCAGCAGGCAAACCAAAGGCTGGAACGACAGGGGGAGAAAAACGAAAACGAAACGGCAGGCTTTTTCGGGCATCTAAAGCGCCAGAAAGAAAATACGCCCCCAGCCATCCAAATGAAGGATGTCTGGTTTCGGTATGAAAAGGACAGCCCCGATGTCATTCAGGATCTGTCCCTGGAAGTAAAAAAAGGAGAATTCTATGCCCTGGTAGGGGGAAACGGAACGGGAAAGAGTACCACCTTATCCTTACTTGGACGAGTATACCAGCCGTATAGCGGCAGAATCTACCTGGATGGAAAGGATCTTCGTTCCTTTTCCGACCGGAAGTTATACTGCGGGTATCTAGGTGTTATGCCGCAGAATCCCCAGAGCATCTTTTTAAAAAAGACCGTACTAGAAGACCTCTATAGCGTGATCGGCGGAAAAAAAGAAAAGCCGTCTAACGAGTATCCCATTTCCATGAAAAAGGAAAAAGCCATTGAGGGGATTGTAAGCCTTACCCATTTGGAGGGACTGCTTGAACGCCATCCCTATGATTTAAGCGGCGGGGAACAGCAGCGGCTTGCCCTTGCAAAAGTGCTTCTTCTTCGTCCGAAGATCCTTCTCATGGATGAACCGACCAAGGGAATGGATGCGGAATATAAAGAAGAGCTTGGAAGCATCTTAAAGAAGCTGCAATCCCATGGAATGACGATTTTCATGATTTCCCATGACGTGGAATTTGTAGCCGAGTATGCGGATACGACAGGCCTGTTTTTTGAGGGAAATGTGGTGACAAGCAAAAAGACAAGAGACTTTTTCGCTGGAAATAAT
>NZ_JBCPGE010000040.1:0-42569 GCF_040914025.1 Ruminococcus sp. RTP21484sp1_RTP21281st1_A8_RTP21281_210402 | reverse complement strand
AAAAGTTGAAAAAAAGAAACCCCTATCCCCTCAAGATTGAGGGGCAGGGGAGTTGAAGTGTCGAAGACACTTTTTTAGATAAATTTGCACTTGACATTCTTACATCACTGTGCTAAAGTATAAATCAGTTAAACCGATGAGAAAGAGTAGTAAATCAGATGTGACATTTAGTCGTTATGAATGGACTGAATAATGACTTATCAGAGAGCGAAGGATGGTGTGATCTTCGTATGAAGCGGCTGATGGAATGGACTTTCGAGGGCGGCCCGAAATTATATTTCAGGAGAGTAGGCGCCGACGGGAACCGAACCCGTTACCAATCAGGAGTGTATGTTTGTACATGAGAAAGTGGACGATTTGTCAATTTGAGTGGCACCGCGATAATAAGATTTTATTACCGTCTCAAAGAGCAACAGGGAATGTTGTTTTTTGAAGACGGTTTTTTGATATCCATTTTACCACTCATTCTTTCTCGCAGACAAGATGCAGAAGATCGGCTTAGTTATCTTCTGGAGCCTGTTTGAAAATCATTTCCGTAAAGTGTGACACATATTATGCGGAAAGCCTTTTTTAACATGCTCCCGCCAATTTTAAGAGAGAGAGGAAAAACACTATGAAAAAAAGAATGATCGCAATCGCAGCAGCAACAATGGCAACTATGATGATGGCAACACCTGTTCTTGCAGAGGACTACAAGATCGGTATCTGCAATTATGTAGATGACGCATCTCTGAACCAGATCGTAGACAATCTGGAAAGCCGCCTGAAAGAAATCGGTGATGAGAAGGGTGTAAACTTTGATATTTCCTATGACAATTGTAATGCAGATGCCAATGTTATGGAGCAGATTATTTCTGATTTCCAGGCAGACGGTGTAGACCTTATGGTTGGTGTTGCAACACCGGTAGCTATGCGTATGCAGGCAAGCACAGAAGGAACCGACACGCCGGTTGTATTTTCCGCAGTATCGGATCCGGTTGGTGCAGGCCTTGTAGAATCCCTGGAGGCACCTGGCGCAAACCTTACCGGAACAAGCGATTATCTGGATACCGCTTCCATTATGAAACTGATCGAAGCTGTTAATCCGGATACCAAGAAGATCGGACTTTTATATGATATCGGACAGGATTCCTCTACAGCAGCCATCGAGGCAGCAAAAGCTTACATGGATGAGAACGGAATCGAATATGTTGAGCGTACCGGAACCACTACTGATGAAGTTCAGCTTGCAGCAGATGCACTGGTTGCAGATGGTGTTGACGCAGTGTTTACCCCAACTGATAATACCATTATGACAGCAGAGCTTTCCATTTATGAGAAATTTATTGATGCAGGAATTCCGCATTACACAGGAGCTGATTCCTTTGCGTTAAATGGTGCTTTCGCAGGGTATGGTGTTGATTATGCAAATCTTGGAGCAAAAACAGCAGATATGGTTGCCGATATTCTTCTGAATGGTGCTGATCCGGCAACCACTCCTGTAGAAACCTTTGATAATGGTACTGCTACTGTAAACACAGAAACATGCGAAGCACTCGGTCTTGATTTTGAAACTGTCAAAGCTGCTATGGAGCCGCTCTGTACACAGGTAAATGAGATCGTGACAGCAGAGAGCTTTGACGAACTGGAAGCAAATTAACGATTAACCGGAGGAAATGATTGTGACACTGGCTACTGCACTCTCCTTAGGAGAAACTGCCCTGAAACTTGGACTGATCTGTTCCCTGACTGTCCTTGCATTGTTTTTAAGTTATTCCATGCTGAATGTCTGCGACCTTTCTACAGACGGCTGCTTTACATTAGGAGCCGCTGTAGGAGCCGCCGTGGCGGTCAGCGGACATCCTTTTTTATCAATACTAGCAGCAATGCTTGCCGGAATCTGTTCTGGTTTTGTAACCGGATTTTTGCAGACAAAAATGGGAGTAGACAGTCTGCTTGCGGGAATTATTGTGAATACAGGATTGTATTCGATTAACATAGCAGTGATGGGAGGCTCTTCCCTGATCAACATGAACCGTACAGATACGGTGTTTTCCATGATGAAGGATGTTCTGGCAGATACCCCTCTGAAGGGAAGAACAGATATAATTGTTGCGCTGATCGCAGTAGCAGCAGTGGTTGCTTTTCTGGTGGTATTTTTAAAGACACGACTTGGCCTTGCAATCCGTGCTACAGGAAATAATGCAGATATGGTGAAGTCGTCGTCTATCAACCCGGTATTTACAACGATTATCGGACTTTGTATTGCAAACTCTTTTACAGCACTGTCCGGATGCCTTCTTTCCCAGTCCCAGAAATCTGTGGACATTAACATCGGTCAGGGAATGGTTACCATTGCGCTTGCATCCCTTCTGATCGGAGGAACAATTCTTGGAAAAGGCGGAATTTTTGTAAGAGCTGTGGGAATGGTATTGGGTTCTTTTGTTTTCCGACTGGTTTATACGGTGGCTTTAAGATTTAATATGCCAGCGTTTATGCTGAAACTGGTATCTTCTGTGATTGTTATTCTGGCAATTTCCGGCCCTTATCTGAAACGACAGTGGCCGCAGCTGAAAAGAAGAATGACGCACAAGAAGGGAGGAATCTGATCCATGTTAAAGCTTTCACATATTTCCAAAACCTTTAATCCGGGAACAGTAAATGAAAAAGTGGCAATCAGAGATCTGTCTCTGCATCTTGAAAAAGGCGATTTTGCAACAATTATCGGTTCCAACGGAGCTGGTAAATCTACTATGTTTAATGCCATCTGTGGAGATTTTCTCACAGATTCCGGATCTGTTGTTCTGGATGGAGAGGATATTACATTTCTGCCACAGCATGCCAGAGCAAAAAATATTGGAAGACTGTATCAGGATCCGATGCGGGGAACTGCTCCTGGAATGACGATTCTGGAGAACCTTGCGCTTGCTGCAGGTCAGGGAGGCTGGCTTTCCCGTATTTCCAAAAGTGATAAACAGCGTTTTCGTGAACAGCTTGCACTTCTGGATATTGGCCTTGAAGACCGCATGAACCATCCGGTGGGACTTCTTTCAGGCGGTCAGAGACAGGCACTTACTCTTTTGATGGCAACTATGAATCCACCGAAACTGCTTCTTCTGGATGAGCATACAGCAGCTCTTGATCCGGGAACAGCCGAGAAGGTGCTGAACCTGACCAGCAGGATCGTGGAAGAACATCATCTGACCTGTCTGATGATCACCCACAATATGCAGTCTGCACTGGAACTTGGAAATCGTATTCTGATGATGGATTCCGGTGATATTGTTCTGGATATCAAGGAAGAGGAGAAAAAAGGTCTTACTGTGGAAGGGCTGCTTGACAAGTTTAAAGTTGGAGCAGGAAAGAAGCTGGATAATGACCGCATTCTTCTTTCTAATGAGTAAGATTGAGTAAGACGAAATGGATAAAAGTGAGCCCTGGCTATTGTACGGAATTGCAGTAGCCGGGGCTCTTTATGCAGTTGAGAATATTATACAATAATAATCTGTTGTCTGTATTCATGAACATAAGAAGTACTGTTTTTTTGTGCCAGAATGCTTTCGTAAAGATTGGATGCGAAAGTTGTTTCATTTAGTAAATCCATAGCTTGTGGTGCGTTTTCAAGCACTGCGGCAGCATCCGGCAGTTTGGTAAGCAGAGGAATGCTGCCACATTTTTTTATTTTGCCCAGAAGCGCAGAATTGTTTTTTTGAAATCCCAGAACCCGGGCATAGGGAATCTGCGCGGGCACACTCTGAATATGAAGAAGCATGTGAAGCAGTGCTCTCTGGATCCTGGTTTGTGTGATCTCCTTGGTTTTCAGAAGGTTGGCAAACTGGGAAAAGGTTTCATACTGATCCCGGCAGGAGAGGATCCTTCTGGCAAGAGCATGGGACATGTCCAGGTATGTGCACAGGCTTTCTTCTGTTTCCTGAAGAAGACAGTAACGGTAAAGCGTGTCCAGATCGTTTTCCAGAAGAAAACGATTTCCGGAAATTGCCTGTAAAAATAGTTCCAGGGAATTTGCTGGTAAAAATTTTTTTGCCATATCAGCAAGAAACGCAAAATTCTGTATTGCGGTTTCTGATGATTCAGATAAAAAGCAGTGGGAATGCTCAGTATCGGATGAGTCCCCTTTGGGTGGAGTATTGAAATCCAAAATGGCATTTCGAATAGCAGAAGCAGAAGGAAAGTGATTTTCAGACAGAGTATTTTCGTGATAATCATTTCCTTCCCGTTTAATGGAAACCGGTGAAATAGAGCTGTTTTCCCGTAGAATAGCTTTACAGTATTCAATTCCCAGAATATTATTGGGGGAAGAGAGCAATTGCTGGTATTTTTCTGATTCGGGAAAAACTGCAGAGAGAGCCATGCTTCTGGCCTTTGGAAAAGTCATTCCGTCTTTCAGATTCCGGCGAAGGGCGTCCTGAAAAGCTTCCGGCTCCTCTGCCAGGATTTTGGCCAGCTCCATAAGCGCATCCGTATCACCGCATTCACTTCCGAAACAAAGTATATCTGTAACCCCAAGTCCATCCAGAAGCTGTATGCCTCCTCTGGCAAATAACTCTGCACTGGCAGAAGAAATGGAAACCGGCAGCTCAAGAACCAGGTCTGCGCCGTTCCGAAGAGCCATTTCTGCACGTACATATTTTGAAAAAAGGGCAGGAGTTCCTCTTTGTACGAAATCACCACTCATGGCGATAACTACATAGTCTGTCCTTAGTTTTTCTTTTATATAGTTTATCTGATATTCATGTCCTGTATGGAATGGATTATATTCTGCAATAATTCCGGCTGTTTTCATAAAATTGCACCTCAAAAAATACGTTGTTCTTCCATATTCTAACATTGAAAAGCTTGAAATACAAGGCGGGGTGGCGTATAATGAGGTTAAGTTACTGAATGGGGAATGGATACTTATGCCAGTTCCCAGAGGATTACTGTAACAAATGAAAGGAGCCATTTAATCATGGGATTTATTGATGTAATCAAAGAAAGAGCAAAATCCAGCATTAAGACAATCGTACTGCCAGAGACAGAGGACATGAGAACTCTTGAAGCAGCAGACAAAATTTTAAAAGAGGGAATTGCTAAGCTTGTACTTGTTGGTAATGAGGAAGCAGTTAAGAAGAGCGCAGCTGAAGGCGGCTTCGACATTTCCGGTGCACAGATCGTAGATCCTGCAACATCTGAGAAGACTCAGGGATATATTGACAAATTAGTAGAGTTAAGACAGAAAAAAGGCATGACACCAGAGCAGGCTAAGGAGATCCTTCTGAACCAGTATCTGTATTATGGTGTTATGATGGTTAAGATGGGCGATGCAGACGGTATGGTTTCCGGAGCTTGCCACTCTACAGCTGATACCTTAAGACCATGCCTTCAGATCCTGAAGACAAAACCAGGTACCAAGCTTGTTTCCGCATTCTTCCTGATCATCGTTCCGGATTGCGAGTACGGCGCTAACGGTGCATTCGTATTCGGTGATTCCGGTCTGAACCAGAACCCGAATCCAGAAGAACTTGCAGCAATCGCAGCTTCTTCTGCTGAGTCCTTCAAGCTTCTTGTACAGGAAGAGCCTGTAGTAGCTATGCTTTCCCATTCTACAAAGGGAAGTGCGAAACATGCAGATGTTGATAAAGTTGTTGAGGCTACCAGGATCGCGAAAGAGCAGAATCCAGACCTTGCACTTGACGGAGAGTTCCAGCTTGATGCCGCTATCGTTCCAAGCGTAGGTGCTTCCAAAGCTCCAGGAAGCCCGGTTGCAGGTAAGGCTAACGTCCTGATCTTCCCAGACCTTGATGCAGGAAACATCGGATACAAACTGGCTCAGCGTCTTGCAAAAGCAGAAGCTTACGGACCTATCACCCAGGGTATCGCAAAACCTGTAAATGACCTGTCCCGTGGATGCTCCGCTGACGATATCGTTGGTGTTGTAGCAATCACATCTGTACAGTGCCAGGCTCAGGACTAATTTGGAATTAGTCTGAAAAGGGCTGAATCGTATTGTGATTGAGGGCACATGCCCTTGAAGAGATACCAGAGGAATAAAATATCTGGTGTCAGGTAATACATAATCATGTAAACAGGAGAGTAAAAAAATGAATGTATTGGTAATTAACTGCGGTAGTTCTTCTTTAAAATACCAGCTGATCGATTCCGACACAGAAGCTGTTCTTGCAAAAGGACTTTGCGAGAGAATCGGAATTGACGGAAGACTGGTATACCAGAAAGCCGGAAATGACAAAGAGATCACAGAAGCTTCCATGCCGACTCATAAAGAAGCAATCCAGATGGTTCTGGAAGCTCTTACCAATGAGAAAACAGGTGCGATCAAGAGTCTTGCAGAGGTTAATGCAATTGGTCATCGTATCGTACATGGCGGCGAGAAATTTGCTTCTTCTGCAATCATTACAGATGAGATGATCAAAGCAGTAGAAGAGTGCAACGATCTTGCACCGCTTCACAACCCGGCAAACCTGATCGGTATCCGCGTATGCTCCGAGCTTATGCCAAACGTACCTCAGGTAGGTGTATTCGATACCGCATTCCATCAGACAATGCCTGCAAAAGCATATTTGTACGGACTTCCGATCGAGTACTACAAGAACTACAAAGTAAGAAGATACGGCTTCCACGGAACCTCCCACAGCTTCGTATCCAAACGTGCTGTTGAGTTCCTTGGCCTTGACAAAGATAACTCCAAGGTTATCGTTTGCCACCTTGGAAACGGTTCTTCCATCAGTGCTGTACAGAATGGCAAATGCGTAGATACTACAATGGGTCTTACTCCTCTTGAAGGTGTTGTAATGGGTACACGTTCCGGAAGCATTGATCCGGCTATCGTTGAGTACATTGCAAAGAAAGAGAACCTGGATCTTGCAGGTGTTATGAATGTTCTGAATAAGAAATCCGGTCTTCAGGGTATGTCCGGTGTTTCCAGTGATATGCGTGACCTTAGAGCCGCAGCCGCTGAGGGCAACGAGGATGCTAAGAATGCAATCGAAGTTCTCTGCTATGGCATTGCGAAATATGTAGGTGGATATGTAGCTGCTATGAACGGTGTTGATGCAATCGTGTTTACAGCTGGTATCGGTGAGAATGTTGGCATGATTCGTGAGAAAGTCTGCTCTTATCTTGGATTCCTTGGTGTTACAATTGATGCTAAGGCTAATGAGGCTATGGGCGAGGAAGTTGTTATTTCCGGTGCTGACTCCAAGGTAAAGGTTGCAGTTATCCCGACTAACGAGGAGCTTGCAATCTGCCGTGATACGGTAGCACTTGTAAAATAATTAGCTGCAGTGTGATTAGCAGTACATGGCAAAGTCAGTTGCTGAGAGGCAGGCTGCTTTGCGGTAATACTGCATTACTTTATAAAAATGTATAAATCCTGTCAGAGAATCATACACTCTGGCAGGATTTTATATGCAACAGGAAATTGATTTAATATTCCACCTGAAATTTCGCCAGCTTTTGTAATTTTTTTGAAAAATTATTGTATATAAGGGAAAATTCAAGTTGACAAATAATGACAGGGTATGTATAATTGATTAAGTGTGAATAGGGAGACGATTATGCAGATACATTTATCAGACATTTCATCCAGCGAGGGTAAGAGCCAGCACTACAGTGTTGCTTTTGAGATGGATACCATCACCTTCCAGCAGGGAACCTTTCCAGTACTGGCTAAGGAATCTGTAGAGCTTACGATTACGAATACCGGCGACAGAGTTCTGGAACTGGAGGGAAGCGGTCTTGTGACTGTTGGAATTCCATGTGACAGATGTCTGGAAGAGGTTAGGACCAGGATTCCTTTTGAATTCAAGAGGAAACTTGACATGAAGCTTACGGATGAAGAACGTGTGAATGATCTGGATGAGAGCAGCTATCTCACCGGCTATGACCTGGATGTGGACCGTTTGGTCTATCTTGAGGTACTGATGAGCTGGCCTTTGAAAGTCTTATGTAAAGAAGACTGCAAAGGGATTTGCAGCAGATGCGGGAAGAACCTGAATGATGGTCCCTGCGGATGTGCCGAGGAGCCTAAGGATCCCCGTATGGCAGCTATCAGTGATATATTCAGTAAATTTAAGGAGGTGTAACCGAAATGTCCATCTGCCCAAAGAATAAATCTTCCAAAGCAAGACGCGATAAGAGAAGAGCAAACTGGAAAATGAGCGCTCCGAACCTTGTAAAATGCAGCAAATGCGGCGCACTTATGATGCCACACAGAGTTTGCAAGGCTTGCGGAAGCTATAACAAAAAAGAGATCGTTAAAGTTGAAGACTAATAGCGAATCTTTAAAGAACACCTGAGTTGATTGGGTGTTCTTTTTTTTATGCAGCAAGCAGGATTCTTTCCTGTTGTTTTTTCTATATAATTCATTTATAATATTCACAGAAAAATACATTACCTGGAGGAACCACAATGTCTGAATTAAGCGATAAGATCAGATCAGAATTTAAAAAGGCAGATGATGAGCGCGATGCTCTTATGAATACCCCGGAAGACATCGAACGTTGGGATAATATTGTATATGGACATGATGACAGGGAGATGCAGAGGCTGGATGTATACAGACCGAAGCAGGCACAGGGAGAAGACCTTCCGATCATTATCAGCGTTCATGGAGGAGCCTGGATGTATGGAGATAAAGAAAGATACCAGTACTATTGTATGAGTCTTGCACAGCGAGGATTTGCTGTTGTAAACTTTACATATCGTCTGGCTCCTGAGAGCAAATTTCCAGCACAGTTAGAGGATGTAAATCTGGTATGCAAGTGGGTGATGAAGCGTGCAGGAAGATTCCATTTTGATACAGAACGTATTTTTGCAGTAGGAGATTCTGCAGGAGCTCATCTTCTGGGACTTTATGCAGCAATCTGTACGAATCCGGCATATGCTGCCAAATATGATTTTGCTGTACCAGAGGGCTTTGCCCTTACTGCAATTGCTTTAAATTGCGGTGTGTACAGGATCCCAAGGGAAGGGGCAGACAATATGACTATGCTGATCATGAAGGAACTTCTTCCGGAAGGCGGTACAGAGGAAGAACTGGAGAGCATTGATGTACTGAACGGCATTACAGATGTTTATCCTCCTGTATTTTGCATGACTTCCGTGGCAGATCATCAGAAAGCACAGGCACCTGCATTAGTCCAGAAACTGATGGAGAACAATGTGCCCTTTGTATATCGTGTGTTTGGAGATAAGATTAATAAACTTGGTCACGTGTTCCACTGCGATGTAAAAACAATTGATGCTGCCCAGTGCAATGATGCAGAATGTGATTTTTTCAGGGAGTTTTGTTTCTGATAGTAAGACATTCATGTAAAACATATTACGGTACAATGCAAAGTTAGAGCCTGTTTCAAACACGCTCTTGTTGTTGTGATAAAGTAAACAGTAACACCCATTTTTCACGGAAACCTGCGGTTCGCCACAGGTTTCTTGTATTATACGATAAAATCTTATATGCTTGGGACAAGGGAGAAAATCAATGAAAAAAAGGTTAAAAGGTCTGATAAGTGTTTTTTTCTTTTTGCTTTGCATATTTGCCTGGAAAAGCGTGCAGGAAGTAAGGGCAGCAGAAAATGTAATAAGGGATTTTTCCAGAATTTTCTACATACCTGCCGGAGCAGTTTTGAAAGGCGGAAGCCTGCAGAAACTGCAGGAAATTTATGATGGCATGAGCTGCATTGCATATACAGAAGATGGAGAAGAGCTTTATCTGGATGCAATCTGGGACTATTCCGGAATTGATATTCAGACTGTGGGAGCCTATAAGATTACAGGGACAGTGAGACTTCCGGAAGGATATACAAGCAATGTCGGTCTTCCGGAATGGACAGCATGGATTTCTGTACAGAATCCGGGACAGCCGGAGATTCAGGTGTATTCCCGAATGATTTCAGCAGGTATTTACTATTTTCCATGGATCACAGAGCAGAATCCAGATATGATGGAAATATGGCTTCAAAAAGAAGGAGAGGACTGGGTAAATGTAAGCGAGGAAGGATATGGATTTGCGGATACCGATGGGATGTATCTTTCCTGCCAGAGTATGATAGCTGAAAATATATATACACTGACAGTTGTTTATAATGAAGGGAAAACCAGAAATCTTAAATACCGCTATCAGTCAGATGGAAGCCTGGAGATACTCAGTTATCAGCCTGGAACAATTGGCGGGACAGTATCAAAAGATACTGTTATCCGTTCCTGCGAGGAGATTGACGAAAAGAGCCTGCAGCGCTGCATGGTATATGCGGTGCGGGCGGGGCAGAGTCTGGCAGAAGTACGGACCGAGCTGGAGGAGACTTTTTATATTTTTGGGAGCACCTGTGAAGAATATGAGGATACTGCGGCCCATCCGGCTGTTATCATGCATTCAGTATGGGATTTCAGTCAGGTTGATGTGAATGCTCCTGGCGTTTATAAAGTGACGGGAACTTTTGCAGCTCCAGAAGGCTGCACGGTGGATCAGGAGCTTACTGTTCCGGGGGCAGCTGCTTATATTACTGTTCAGCGCCCGGATCAGCCGGAAGTACAGACGTGCTGTGTGGTTGGCGTGGATGTTCTGTTCTTTCCTATGATATTAGACTGTTTTACAGATGAACAGCTGGACGATCTGCAGGTATATCTGCTGGAAAATAATGAAGATAAAGAAATAGGCAAAAGTAATTCCTATTTTGACAGAAAGGGGCTGTATCTGAAAAAAAGTGTTCTTAAAGCTGGCAGGGAATATGGAATTTACGTAACCTATTCAGGTGGAAGTACCGGGGTATATACTTTTGTGTATGGTGGGGAGCTTATTTCTAATGAGCACTGGTACAAGCGCAATTATGCAGACAGGGATGGCAAAGAGCTTCCGGATATTGACGATGAAACGGAGCGGGTAACGGATACTTCCACCATCCTTGTAGGAAACAGGCTGCTGGATCTTATGAAGAATGGTGTAAAGCTGATTCCTTTTGAAGGAGACGGAGTGCTGGTAAGGGTTCCTGTGGAAGTGGTAAAAAACTGGAATATAAAAGCGGAGGATCAGATTGAGACAGACATTTCCTGGGTGGGAAGTGATGTTTCTGTAAAAATTTCCAAAAACGGAGAAGCTGTTACAGATATTCCAGGAGCTACCGTGGAGATTCCGTATGCGAACCGTGACTCTCAGACTATGCTGACAGACGAAGAAGGTAACTCCTATACATGTTCGGTAAATGATGCACAGAACGCTGCGGTGATTCCCATTGATAAAACTGGAGATTATACAGTGGAAGAGCAACCACAAAATCAGACAGAGAATGGTGGAAACACAGAAGAGGATGATCCGGAAGGAGACAGTCTGGAAAATGCGGCGGACTCAGGAGAAGAAAAGCTGTCAGAACAGGTTGAGGAACTTCTTTCGGAAGATGTCAAAAACCAGAAAGCGAATTCAGATGAGAATCTTAACAGTCAACATAAAAAAACGGCTTCAATTGTTATAATAATTGTAATTTTGTTAATATTGTTATGGAATATACCAATGAGACGCGGCAAAAAGCTCCGAAAGGGGGAACGGGGTGAAGGAGAACAAAGCAAATAAAAAAGGAAGGAAGCTGCTGTGGGGAACTGTAATCATAACCATGATTCTATCCTTTATGTTTTTTTACGTGTTGTATTGTTCAAATAACAAATATATGACAAGAGAGGAAAAAGCCATACACGGACTTTTGTATGCAGATGGCTCCTATGAGAGCTTTCCTGTCTATTATTTGTCCAGAGAATGGGAATATTATCCGGATGCACTTCTTACGCCGGAGGATGATCTGGATAAATATTATTTTCGTTATATTTCTATTGGGGAATATGGTGGAATGGAACTTGGAAACAGTGGGAGAAGTCCGTATGGGAGTGGTACATACCGGTTAAAAATCATGCTTCCCGCTGAGCAGCATACATATGGTTTGTATCTGCCGGAAATTTTTTCAGCATATAATTTGTATGTGGATGGTGTTCTGGTCGGACAGATGGGAAATCCGGACCCGGATCATTATGTGGAACGGACTCAGAACAGAATGTTTACCTTCAAGGCCAATACTTCATTAGAAATTCTGATTGCAGTGACAGATAAAAGCTCTGCTTCGCCGGGAATCCAGAGTGTACCTGTTTTTGGAAATCCTTTAAAAATAAACACCATAAGGGGAATTGCGGTGTTTATCAATTCCTCTGTATTTACCTTGATCATTCTGGTTCTGGCGTTTTCCGTATGGGCATTTTTTAAAACCAGAAGCAGGGAAAATGTACTTTTTGCAGGAGTATGCCTTTGTGTGCTCGGGTATACCTGCTATCCCCTTCTGCATACATACCTGGCGCTAAGAGTACAGCCCTGGTTCTCTGTTGAAATGCTGTTCTATTTTCTCGCTTTTCCGGCAATGCTTTTGCTGGAATATGAGATCACCGGGCAAAAGTATAAGTGGATGGCATGGGGGGTTCTTGCTACAGCTGTGGCAGGTCTTGGGGTTACGCTTGCCGGGATTTTTGCCGGGGGAATGGAGACCGCAGCTCTTTCTTATGGTATTTCAGCGGCAACGGAGGTGCTGAAATGGTTTACTGCTGTATGTCTTGTTTTAACTGCGTTTTTCTATACGGAAGGGATGCAGGGCATTTCGCTTCTTACAGGAACCGTAATTTATGCAGTATCTCTGGCAGCAGATCGCATATGGTCTTTGTATGATCCGATTATTGGCGGCTGGTTTCCAGAATGGGGCGGCGTCATTTTGACAGGTATATTTGGAATGCTTCTCTGGAGAAAACTGACAGAAGGCTATCGGATGCGGCTGATCTATGAAGAACAGTCCAGACAGATGGAATTGCGTCTGCTTATGCAAAAGGAGCATTATGAGAAGTTAACTGATGCGCTGGAAGAGGCAAGCCGTACAAGACATGACTTCAGACAGTATATCCGTACTGCTTCCATTCTGCTGGAACAGGAACATTATGAAGAACTGAAAGAGTATTTTCATCAGTTCGCACAGGAGAGCACCGAAAAAATGCAGACACCAGTATGCTATTGCAAGAACATGTCTGTGGATGCAATCTTACATTACTATGCGTCACAGCTGGAGCAAAAAGGTATAAAGTACAGATATTCAGTAGAGGTTCCAGAGAAAATGAAAATTTCTGATCTGGATATCTGCAGGATTTTTGGTAATCTGATGGAAAATGCGGTGAGAGCAGTGCAAAAAGAAGAGAACGCGGATGAGACTTATGTAAATTGCATCTGCAAAGTAAAAATGGGAAAACTTCTGATCAATATTGAAAACACCTATGCAGGAGAAGTGCAGAGAAATGGGGCAGCTTTTTATTCCACAAGTCACAGCGGGCAGGGAATTGGAATTGCTTCTGTTTACAAAACAGCAGAGAAATATGGTGGATATGCCGACTTTTCTGCCAGAAACGGTATATTCCGGGCGAATGTGTTTATTCCATTGGAAGATATGGATTTACGGCTTTCTGACAAAGCTGACTGACAGGCTGAGAAATTTTGCCGGGTCTTTCTTCCACATAAAAAGTCTGCGCAACCAGTTGTGCAGACTTTTGTATTATGAGAAAAGATAATTCAGATATTCCTTCTTGATTGCGTTAGCTCCCCGTTTACGGATCTGGACGGTTTCCTGGTTGTCCAGAAGAAAGCCCTCCTCCAGTGGTTTGTAAATGCGGTCCATATTCACAAGACAGCCGCGGTAGCAGGAGAGAAAACAGGGGAGATCGTGAATCAGTTCCTCGAATTTCTGGAAAGTCAGGTATGTGCGCAGAACTCCTGCGTCTGTGTGAAGCTGGACAGCATTGTGAAAGGTGTCTGCATATAAAATGGTTTTTACAGGAACACGTAGAAGGGTACGGTCGCAGATCACCTCTATATATCGTGTATCCTGTGCACGCTTGATCTGAATGGAGTCCAATACCTTTGTGAGCTTGTTTGTATCAAGAGGCTTCAGAAGATAATAAGCTGCCTGCACGTCGTAACTGGCAACCGCAAAAGCATCGCTGCTGGTAACAAAAATAAGAGCACAGGAGTCGCCTTTTTCCCGAAGCTGGGCGGCCAAGTCCATACCATTGGCCTGCTTTATGTAGATATCAAGAAAAATCAGGTCATAACTGCCGGGAGAATAGCTGTTCCAGAAATCTTCAGGTGAAGAGAAGGTATGTAATTGGATAGATATCTGTTTTGGGTCATAATGTTCCCGGGCAGCTTCTGCAAGTGCATCAAGATCCTGCTGCACATCATCAATTATTGCAATGTTCAATGCTAAAATCCTCCAAAAGAATGAAAATCTGCAGTAAATCAAAATGTTGCTGTGAACAGGAACATCAAAATATCACTGAAAGTGTCATTTCATCCCATGTATATTGTTTTTTCAAAATAAATCGGATATAGTAACCTCAAGGTGATGAGGCGTTAGAAAGTATTATAAACTTTTTAGGTCCTCTATATAATATCACAAAATATGATAAAAGTGAGGTAGAAAAATGAAAAACTGGAAAAAAGTTATGGCTATGTTATGTACCGCAGCAATGGTAACCGGATTTTCTGCTCCTGTATGGGCTGAGGCAGATGCAGCAGAAGATACTGAGACTGCAGATGATGAGATTACAGAATTAACAATGGACATGCTTGATGAAGCTGCATATGAAGGAACATGGTTATCTTTTGAGCCGGGCTTCGATCTCTATGTACCAAGTAACTGGGATGTTCTGGAAATTTCAGATGAAGATGCAGCAGACGGTGTTATGTTCCAGGCACAGGATCCAGATTCTGAAGAAGGCGTGAACATGGTAGTGACCGCTACAGATGTTGGAACAGAGTATGATCTGCATTCCATGGCTGATGAGCTGGCTACAGAGTATGAAGATGTTGAGAAGGTTTGCATTAACGGACTCTATGCGGTTTCCTTCGAGACTGAAAGTACATACGGAATCGCTTTCCTGGAGGATGCTGAGGGAATGATGTACAATGTTCAGATCGGACCGAAATCTGATGACATTCAGCCTATCGCTGAGACACTTTTCGTTTCTCTGATCAAGACAGAAGACAATGTGGAAAATGCAGAGGCTGAGACCGATGCGGCAGCTGACGAAGAAGCAGCAAACTAATTGCTATAAATGCAATCAGCAGTAATAACTAATTTAAATGCGAAACGTGAATGTCAGCTGGAAATAAATTTTGAAGCTGGCGCTTAAGAAAACAAAACAGAAGCTATGCAGTATATGGAAAAAGACTGCATGGCTTCTGTTTTTTTGTTTCATCAGATAAATATGCGTTTAACAGTTAGTTGTGTAAAGATTTCTTCAGCTTCGTATTCCATTTCTGTACAATCAACGGATTCATTTTAATCTTTTTACGATCGTAAGTGATCAGTCCGTTGGTTTCTTCTTCAATATCAGAAAGCTGCGTGAAAACAGTTGCAGAGTATCCTTTTTTTACAGAAGGTACGATAGTGTTTTCCATCAACCTGGAGAAGCCGTCGGTAAGCGCCTCGCTGGTGGTAAATTTCTTATATCCGTAAATATTTTTACAGGCACTGTGCTCTTGCAGGCGAAGAGAGTAACCTCCAAATTCAGATAAAGCAAGTACGCGGTCTGATTCTGGTACTGGAAGTCCAAGAAAATAATAATGGAGACTGTTAATATCACCACAGCCCTGATCAAACCATCCACTGGCAGAATCTACCAGGCGGGAAGGATCAAGCCGGTGAATAAAATCTGTGATTTTTTTGGTTGAAAACTGTCCCCATCCTTCGTTGAAAGGTACCCATGTGACGATGGAAGGATGATTATACAGTGTCCTGACCATATCCCGGATATCGTCAATGTATTCCTGACGGCCGAATACATCTGTGCGGGAGAGCAGGCGGGCGTGGAGGTCTTTTACTGGAATGCGCATCCAGTTTAATAATGTGGCCAGATAGGTGACAAACCAGTGATGGTAGGAAGAACCGCCGTTAGGCATATCCTGCCATACCAGCATTCCCATGCGGTCACAGTGGAAATACCAGCGGTCTGCTTCAATCTTGCCATGCTTGCGGAGCATATTAAAACCAAGATCTTTCATTGCACGAATATCGTAGATGAGAGCTTCATCTGAAGGTGCTGTATAAAGCCCGTCGGGCCAGTAGCCCTGATCCAGCACGCCGCTCTGAAAATATGGCTGATTGTTCAGGAAAAAGCGTGGATAGCCATCGTCAGCTATCTGTACGTCACATTTGCGGAGTGCGAAATATCCAAGAATCCGGTCTTTGCCATATTCCAGGGAATAGGGGTAAAGCCATGGCTCTTTGGGAGTCCAGGACTTCTGCATATTTTCCGGGATGGAGAGGGTGGCTTCTTTTTCGGGACGGATTGCGGTGGTAGTTATTTCATCCTGGCATAATGTATCGTTAAGTCCGTCTGCTTCGAGAAAAACAGGTGGATAAACCTTACAGATCACATTGGATGAATTCTGCCTGTCAGGTAAAAAAGCCAAAACAGTTTCCTGAGAATCTGTCTGATCCGCTGCCATGGGCCTTATATGGGCGGGAGATGCATTTTCGGTCGAGGATGCGGAGGATACGCGGATTCGCATCCGGACCAGACTATTGTCCAAATCCGGGGTAACACGCACATCTCTTATGTATTTGTTTGGTACGATCTCCATCCATACAGTCTGCCATATCCCGCTCTGGGCAGTATAGAACATACCGCCGCGCTTCAGCTGCTGTTTGCCTCTGGCATGATAGGAGGTGTCACTGAAGTCATGGACACTTATTAGGATAGAGACTGTGAGATCTTCTGTAATAAAGTCTGTAATATCTGTGGTAAATGGAAGGTAGCCTCCCTTGTGATAGGTGACGAACTTTCTGTTAATGTACACACTGCAGATCTGATCTACAGCTCCAAAATGCAGAAGAAGCCGCTGACTTTCTGTATCTAAGCAGTTCTCTGGCAACTGGATGGTACGGGAATACCATAAGGTTTCATCAGGCAAAAGCTGGCGCTTTACCTGGGAAAGAGGTGCTTCCGGTGAAAAGGGCACTAAAATCTGTCCGTCAAAGGGGAAATATTCGCTTTTATAAAATTGCCATGGAAGAATGCGGCTGTCAGTAATCAGATAGTCCCACATGCCGTTCAGATTGATCCAGTGACGGCGTACCATATCCGGACGAGGATATTCTTTCAGAGTCTGTCCCAGGGCAGCCGCTTTGCTCCAAATGGTTTCCAGATTTTTCAAATATATGTCCTCCTTAAATTTACGAAAAGTATGAAAAAATAATTATAATGATATGTCTTATTATACACGAAATATGGACGTTTGCAATTGGATTTGTGAAAACCTGATCCGCAACATTACTGTTCACTGGTAATGTTCCGCGAGGTGTTTTTGCGAACAAAGTTCACAGAAAAACGAGAATTTGAGCGTGAAATCTTGCGGATGCATGAGTTTTGTGTAACGCGAAACGTGTTGCTGTGAATGAAGTGAAGAGAAACACAGTTGCAGGGCGTAGAGTGAACAGCACATCGCAACTTACGATTGAAAAAGCAGGTGTGGTATGTTACGATAAAAAGGATTGATGGAGGGGAAAAAGATGAATAATTCACAAAACAAAAATCTGCTGACAGAAGGGTCTATCTGGAAGAAACTGATGGGATTTGCGTTCCCGCTTTTTCTGGGAAACCTGTTCCAGCAGCTGTACAATACAGCAGATTCTCTGATCGTGGGAAACTTTCTGGGAAGTGATGCACTGGCTGCGGTAAGTTCATCCGGCAGTCTTACATTTCTGCTGGTAGGATTTTTTCAGGGCCTTGCTATGGGAGCAGGCGTTATCATAGCGAGATATTTTGGCGCAAGGCAGAAGAAGGAGCTTCACAGGGCGATTCATACCACGGTGGCTTTTGGTATTCTGTGCGGTATACTTCTTACAGCTGGCGGTGTTGTGCTTGCACCAAAAATTCTGATCCTTATGAAAACACCGGCAGATATTTTGCCGAAATCCACCCTGTATTTCCAGGTATATGCCCTGGGATCCCTGGGACTGGTTCTTTATAACAATTTTGTAGGCATTATGCAGGCAGTGGGAGACAGCCGTCATCCATTGTATTACCTGATTTTTTCATCGCTTTTGAATGTGGCTCTGGATATGGTTTTTGTAGGCGGATTTGGAATGGGCGTGGAGGGCGCAGCTCTTGCCACTATCATTTCCCAGTTTATGAGTGCATTTTTGTGCCTGTACCGTCTGATGAAAAAAAGCCCGGAGGAGTATACGGTTTCCCTTAGGGATGTTCGCCTGGACTCCTATATGCTGAAACAGATTGTATCCAACGGTCTTCCTGCCGGCATCCAGAACTCCGTGATCGCCATTGCAAACGTGGTAGTGCAGTCTAATATCAACAGCTTCGGCAAGCTGGCTGTTGCTGGATGCGGGGCATATTCCAAGGTTGAGGGATTTGGTTTTCTGCCTATTACCTGTTTTTCTATGGGGTTGACCACATTTATCAGTCAGAATCTGGGCGCAAAGAAATATGACAGGGCAAAAAAAGGAGCACGTATTGGTATCCTCTGCAGTATTTCGATGGCAGAGATAGTGGGAATTATTGTGTATTTTGCAAGCCCGGTATTTATTGCCGCTTTTAACAATGATCCGAAAGTGATTGCTTTCGGAGTGAAAGAAGCACATATCATTACTCTGTTCTATTTTCTGCTTGCCTTTTCCCATTGCATTGCAGGACTTATGCGTGGAGCGGGAAGAGCTACGGTGCCCATGTTTGTTATGCTGGGCTGCTGGTGCGTGATCCGTGTGACTTATATAACCATCGCTGTGAAGCTGCATCCGGTGATCCAGACTGTATTCTGGGCTTATCCACTGACCTGGTCATTAAGCTCCATTCTGTTTTTGATTTTTTATCTGAAATCAGACTGGATCCATGGTTTTGAGAAAAAAAGAAACTGACAGAGGCGGAAAATACTGAAATAAATGCCAGTGGATGGTGAAAAAGGAGTTATGGTTTTTATGAATGTACTGAACATTGAACATGTAAGCAAGATTTTTGGAGATAAAAAGATTTTTGATGATATTTCCTATGGAATCCATGATGGGGATAAAATCGGAATCATTGGAATCAATGGAACAGGAAAAAGTACTCTGCTGAAAATCATTGCAGGGGAAGAGGAGACAGATGAGGGACAGGTGATTTCCCAGAATGGCCTTCGTATCACCTATCTGCCTCAGATGCCAGATTTTCCAAAGGGTGCCATTGTACAGGACTATGTGGCTGATGGGAAATGGCAGAAGGACTGGAGCACGGAAAGTGAGGCCAGAAATATTTTGAATAAGCTGGGGATTACAGAACATGATGTCCCTGTGGAGCAGCTTTCTGGTGGACAGAAGAAGCGTGTAGCTCTGGCCAGAACTCTGGTAAACCCTTCTGATGTGCTGATTCTGGATGAGCCTACCAACCATCTGGATAATGAGATGGTAACCTGGCTGGAGGATTACCTGAACCGGTTTAAAGGCGTTGTGATCATGGTTACGCATGACCGTTATTTCCTTGACAAAGTTACCAATAAAATTCTGGAAATCAGTCATGGAAAAGTATATTCCTATGATGCCAATTATTCAGGATTTCTGGAATTAAAAGCACAAAGAGAAGAGATGGAGCTGGCTTCTGAGAGGAAGAGACAGAGCATTCTCCGTATGGAACTGGAATGGGCGAAGCGTGGCTGCCGTGCAAGAAGCACCAAGCAGCGGGCCCGTCTGGAGCGTCTGGAAGCGTTAAAAAATGGCAAGGCGCCTGTTCAGGAGACAGATGTGCAGATGGACTCTGTGGAGACCAGAATGGGGAAAAAGACAGTAGAGCTTCATCACATTTCCAAAAGCTATGGCGATAAGGTGATTCTGGATGATTTTGACTATATTGTGCTGAGAAACCAGAGACTTGGAATTATCGGACCAAATGGATGCGGAAAATCTACTTTGATCCGTATTATTGATGGAATGGTGGAACCGGATTCCGGTACCGTGGAGATCGGGGAGACGATCAGGATCGGTTACTTTGCCCAAGAAGTGCCGGACATGGATGGAAACCAGCGGGTGATTGATTATATCCGTGATGTGGCAGAGTTTATTCCTACCCGTGATGGAAAGATCAGCGCATCTATGATGCTGGAGCGTTTTCTTTTTGATTCTGCAATGCAGTATACACCGGTAGCCAAGCTGTCAGGAGGAGAGAAGAGACGTCTGTATCTCCTGAAGGTACTGATGGAGGCTCCAAATGTACTTCTTCTGGATGAGCCCAGTAATGATCTGGACATTCCTACACTGACAATTCTCGAAGATTATCTTTCTACATTTTCGGGAATTGTGATCACGGTATCTCACGACCGCTATTTCCTGGATGATGTGGTGGACCGCATTTTTGCCTTTGAAGGGAATGGAAAACTGACCCAGTATGAGGGTGGTTATACAGATTATGCAGAAGCAAAAGCGCGGAAATACGGGGCTGGAAGCAGTGAAATTGGTGCCGGGGCCGGTAGCAGTTTGTCAGATAAAGCGGCTTCCGGAAATAACAGTACAGAGGATGAAGAGAAAAAACCTACCAGAAAAGACTGGAAGCAAGGACAGAAGTCTGAAAAACTGAAATTTACTTATAAAGAAGAACGGGAATATGCCGTTATTGATGAGGATATAGCCAGACTTGAAGAGAAAATTGCCAGGCTGGAGAATGATATGATGGCAAATGCCACCAATTCCGTGAAGCTTCGTGAGATTATGGCAGATAAAGAGGCGGCGGAGAAACAGCTGGAAGAAAAAATGGATCGCTGGGTGTATCTGAATGATCTGGCGGAGCGGATTGAGGCGCAGAAAAATAATGGATAAAGGTGACAGGAAGCTGCATGTTTCGAAAGCCCATAAAGAAGAGAAAAGCTTTCTGAACAGGAGAAATGAATTGTTTCGCAGACTGCCCAAAATTGACAGGATCATGGGAATGGAGCTGACGAAAGAACTGACGGAACAGTATGGGTATCGTGCAGTACTGGAAGCTGCCAGAAAGGTGGAAGAGCAGCTGCGGGATGCCATGCGGCAGCAGATTTTGGCGGAAGAAAAGCCAGCTGTGTTCCTGGATACATCCGGACTATCAGGACAGAAGGATGGCTTACCAGTAAAGCTGTCTGATCTGAAGGCTTTGTCTGGGATAACATTAGATTATACAGAGTACATTTTGCAGGAAATGAAGAGTCTGCTTGCGCACAGGAGCCAGAGGCAGATGCAGCGGGTGATCAATGCTACCGGTGTGATTCTCCACACAAATCTGGGAAGAGCGCCTCTGGGGGACAGACTTGTGTCGGAACTTGTACCTTTGATGACCGGATATACCAATCTGGAATTGAATCTGGAAGATGGGAAGAGGGGAAACAGATATGAACATTTTGCTGAAAATCTCTGCAAGCTGACAGGGGCTGAGGCTGCCATTGCAGTGAATAACAACGCGGCAGCAGTGCTGCTCATGCTGACAGCGCTGGCCTCCGGAGGGGAAACCGTAGTTTCCAGAGGAGAGCTTGTGGAGATTGGCGGGAAGTTCCGGATTCCGGATGTATGCAGCCAGAGTGGAACGACGCTTGTGGAAGTGGGGACTACCAACCGGACTTATCTGGAGGATTACGAAAATGCAGTGACAGAGAATACAGCTGTCTTTCTGAAAGTGCACACCAGCAACTATCAGATTACCGGTTTTACCCGTGAAGCAGAGCTTGTAGAACTTGCAGAAGCAGCACATAACCGCGGAATTCCCCTTTTGGTGGATTTTGGAAGCGGGAGCCTTGTGGATATTGCTTTTTATGGAATCGAGCCTGAAAAGACCGTACAGGAGCTTTTGAAGAAAGGCGCAGATATTGTATCTTTCAGTGGCGATAAACTTCTAGGCGGACCACAGGCAGGAATACTGGCAGGACGTAAAGATTTGATCGAAAAGATTTCCAGGCATCCTCTCATGCGGGCACTGCGAATCGATAAGTTTACAGCTGCCGCGCTGGATAAGACAGTAAGTATTTATCTGGATGAGGGTCAGCTGGAGAAAGAGATTCCGGTTTATGATATGATGAGTCGAAGTGCAGAAGAACTTAAGCGGAATGCATTATGGCTTATGGGTGAACTGTTGGCCGATGCTTCTGAATATGAATTTGCAGTAACCTCTACACGAAATCCTGTTGGCGGTGGTACTACACCTGGAAAAACACTGCCTGGAGCTGCATTGCAGATAAGAAGCCTGAATGGAAAGGGCCTTTCCGCGCAGGAAATCAGTGACTGCTTACGGAAAATGGATACTCCGGTTATTGGTCATATTGTAGACGACTGGGTCTATCTGGAAATGAGAACCATAAGGACTGGCGAAGAATTGGAGATTCTCAGAAAAGAATTGAAATATGATCTGTACAAGAAAAACCCTCAATGACCTTTGAAAATCATTGAGGGTTTTGGCATATTATGATTTTATTTCCCTATATGCCATGCTAGTCTTACACTTGCAGAGTGGACTGTTCCTGTGAGCCAGTCGCAGTCATTGGTGATCCAGTCCATGATGCCAAGCTGACGGGTTTCCCAGGCAACGGTAGCTTCATGGGCTTCCGGTGTTTCTTCAGTCTCCATAGTGGTGTCGATCTCGTCGTAGCCGAAAATATATCCGCCTGCGCTCCAGATGCTGAAGTTGCTGTCAGGACCCGGGTCAATTCTGCCCTCTCTCGCGGCAACCAGTCCGTCATGTCTTGCCTTATATTCTTCCTCGCAATCAGGTTTCAGTCTGGTCATGAACATTCTGTGGCGGATCAGCTCTTTGTTTTCGCGGACAACACCGAAATTGTGGTACATCAGACGCATGTTTTCGCCGGGGGTGGAGATCCAGGTGAAGGTGTGGTCAATTCTGGAAGTGAGAGCCTGGATGCTGGCTTTTTTCTCTTCTGAAAATTCGTTATTTTCGTCTGTTTCGTAATATCCGAAAATCAGGGAATCACAGTTCCAGATGCTGAAATTATGTACCTTTTCCTGATCCAGAAATGCAGTCAGATCTGGCCAGATCTCTCCTAATATCTGGCGGTATTCATTTTTTTTCCCTTTTTTGATTTCCATAGCAAAGCTGTGTCTTTCCATAAGAAAAATCCTCCGTTTTATAAAAATAAGATATTGTGTATATCTGGTTTTTCTGTTTTGAACCTTGTAAAAAAATATTAATCTAAGAAAAAGTCAAGTTTACTTCTCACGGAATGTTACCAGTGAACAGTAATAGTTACTGTTCACTGGTAATGTTCCGCGAGGTGTTTTTTGTGAACAAAGTTCACAGAAAACCCGAGAATTGCGGCGCGAAATCATGCTTTGCATGATTTCTGTGCATCGCGAAGCGCGTTACTGTGAACGGAGTGAACAGTAACCAGTAATAAGGATAGCATAATTTCTCAGATAAATCCACCCTTATATTGACATTCAGCATGTACTTATATACAATAAGAGGACTGGCCTGGAGCATGTTTGAAAAATCATTCCCGCAATCTGCACGCCCTGCTTTGCAGTATATTTTGCCTGAATTTGGTCTGCGTAGCCCGTTGCGACGTCCCATCTGGACAAAATTTCCTACAAATTGTGATGCATATCTTGCAGAAAATCTTTTTCAAACACGCTCTAAAAAAGAAGGCGACAGAACAAAAAGGGTTACTGGTCACGGAGTGAACCGTAAACGAAAAGGTTTAATTACAGAAGAGAGGGGATTGTTTTTGGAAAAAGAAGTAAAAGTTCAGGAAAATAAAATGGGTGTGATGCCAGTGGCAAAGCTTCTGCTCACCATGTCTGTACCGATGATGATTTCCATGCTTGTCCAGGCACTTTATAATATTGTGGACAGTATGTTTGTGGCGAAATTAAGTGAGAGTGCACTTACTGCAGTTTCACTTGCGTTTCCGGTGCAGAACCTGATGATCGCAGTGGGAACCGGTACTGGTGTTGGTATCAATGCGCTGGTGTCGCGCTCTCTTGGGGAGAAAAAGCAGGAGTATGCCAACAGTGCTGCAAATAACGGTATTTATCTTGCAATTTTCAGCTTTATTGGATTTGCAATTGTTTGTGGATTTTTTGCACCTGCTTTTTTCAGGGTGCAGACTACGGATCCACAGATCATGGAATATGGTGTGGATTATGTCAGAGTGATCGGAATTATGTCCTTCGGCCTGTTTATCCAGCTGACCTGCGAGAAGCTTCTGCAGTCTACAGGGAAGACGGTGTATTCCATGGCAACACAGCTTCTTGGCGCTATTATCAATATTATTCTGGATCCAATCATGATTTTTGGTTTATTCGGCTTTCCAAGAATGGAAGTAACAGGAGCAGCCCTTGCCACTGTTACAGGACAGATCATTGCAGCAATTGCAGGTGTGATCGTGAATATGAAGCTGAATAAAGAGCTTCATATTTCTCTTGTGAAATATAAGATTTCCGGTGATGTGATCCGCAGCATTTACAGCGTAGGCTTTCCATCTATTATTATGGCGTCTGTTGGTTCTGTTATGACATTCGGAATGAATAAGATCCTGATGGGCTTTACTTCTACTGCAACGGCGGTATTTGGCGTGTATTTCAAGCTGCAGAGCTTTATTTTTATGCCAGTGTTTGGACTGAATAATGGAATGGTTCCCATTGTTGCTTACAACTATGGTGCCAGAAAACCGAAACGTATTACGAAAGCAATTAAGCTGAGTATTATTTACGGAGTATGTATTATGCTTGCTGGTTTCGCTGTATTCCAGCTGTTTCCGGGAAGTCTTCTGGGAATTTTCAGTGCCTCTGACGATATGATGGCAATCGGTATCCCGGCACTTCGTACCATCAGCCTCAGCTTTCTGATCGCAGGATTTTCTGTAGTTGCATCTTCTGTGTTTCAGGCGCTTGGACATGGCTTTTTAAGCCTTGCAGTGTCTGTGCTGCGCCAGCTGGTAGTACTGCTCCCGGCTGCGTTTATCCTGTCAAAAGCAGGTGGCCTTGGAGCCTGCTGGTGGTCCTTTCCCATTGCAGAGGTGTTCTCGGGAGTGATCTGCTTTGTGTTTATACGATATGCGTATAAGAAAGAAATTCATCCGCTTTACGAGAAATCAAATAGATAGGAAAACAAGAGCCCTCGGAATTTCGGTCCCGGGGGCTCTTGCTAAAATTCGTAATATTTATTTTTATTCCATATGCACCGTTACATGATACTCTGTCTTTCCGTCCTCAACAGGTACCACATTTCCATTCACATGCTTGCCATCAACCTCCAGGTAAGCTACACCCTTTTCCACGTTATTCGGATTCTTAACGTCGAAGTAATAGGTGGCACCGCGGAAGCGGCGGGTGAGGGTGAAGTCACCGAAGCCCTCCGGAATACACGGATCAATGGAAAGGCCGTCATAGGATGGCTGCACACCCAGGATTGCCTGGGAGAGGTTCACGAAAGTCCATGCGGCTGTTCCGGTAAGCCAGCTGTTCTTTGCCTCACCGTGGCGGGCTGCGTCACGTCCTGCGATCATCTGGGAATAAACATAAGGTTCTGTACGATGGATTTCGCTAATGTTTTCAATATAAGACGGGCAGGTCTTTTTATAAATTTCAAAAGCACGGTTTCCTCTTCCGATAACAGTTTCGGCAATGGAAATCCATGGATTGTTATGGCAGAAGATTCCGGCATTTTCTTTGTATCCTGGCGGGTAGGAAGAAATTTCACCAAGGTTCAGGTAATATCTGGTGTAAGCCGGCTGGTGAAGCATAATACCATATTTGGTATCCAGGCGCTCTTTTACAGAATCAAGAGCTTTTTTTGCCAGACCTTCTTTCACGCCAATGCCAGCAATGATACAGAAGCCCTGCGGTTCAATGAAAATCTGTCCCTCTTCGCATTCGTGGGAACCAACCTTCTGAGAGGTGGCGTCATAAGCACGAAGGAACCATTCTCCATCCCAGCCAGCGTCAAGGACTGCCTGGTACATTTCTTCAACAGCTTTCTGCGCGATAGCAGCGTCCTCCTCTTTTCCAACACGTCTGCAGATCTCTGCAAACTCATTTCCATATTTTACATACATACCTGCAATAAATACAGATTCTGCAACTGGTCCCTCAGATGGTCCTGTGGTCTGGAAGGATTCACCAGGCTCATTGGAAAAGCAGTTCAGGTTCAGACAGTCGTTCCAGTCAGCACGTCCGATGAGAGGAAGCTTGTGTGGTCCAAGATGGGTGCGGCTGTATTTGAAGGAACGGCGGAGATGCTCAAAAAGGGGAGCTGCTTTTTCCATATGGCAGTCAAAAGCAACCATTTCATCCAGAATGGAATAATCTCCAGTTTCCTTTAAGTAAGCGGCCACAGCGGCAATCAGCCACAGCGGATCATCGTTAAATCCGCTTCCGATATCCAGGTTGCCCTGCTTGGTAAGCGGCTGGTACTGATGATAAGCACTTCCATCTTCGAACTGGGTTGCAGCAATGTCAAGGATTCGTTCTCTTGCACGCTCCGGGATCAGATGTACAAATCCAAGAAGATCCTGGCAGGAATCACGGAAGCCCATTCCACGGCCGGTTCCGGATTCATAGTAAGAAGCGGAACGGGACATGTTGAAGGTTACCATACACTGGTACTGGTTCCAGATATTTGCCATACGGTTTACGTGAGGATCCTTACTCTCTACATGATAGCGGGAGAGAAGATCATCCCAGTAAGTATTCAGGATGGCGAAAGCTTCATTTACCTGTTCGGAAGTTTCGAATTTCTCCATGATCTTCTTGGCCGGCTCTTTTTTGATCACGTTTAAAGCTTCCCATTTGTCGTCTTTTGGGTTTTCACAATAGCCGAGAAGGAAAACATATTCTTTTTCTTCACCAGGTGCCAGAGAAACATTGATCTGCTGGCTGGCAATGGGATACCATCCGCTGGCAACAGAATTGTGGCTCTTGCCTTCCTCTACAACGATTGGAGCATTGTTGCCGCGGCCAAGTCCTAAGAACTCATCACGGCTGGTGTCAAAACCGTCTACAGGAGTATTTACAGTGAAAAAGCTGTAGTGATTGCGTCGTTCGCGGTATTCGGTCTTATGGTAAATGGTGCTGCCGATGATCTCAACTTCACCGGTGCTTAAGTTTCGCTGGTAGTTGGTCATGTCGTCCACAGCATTCCAGAGGCAGAATTCTACATATGAAAATAACGAAATCTCTTTCACTTTATCTGAATTGTTTCGCAGAGTCAGTTTGTTGATCTCGCAGGCTGTGTCAACAGGGACGAATGCAAGAAGATCAGCTGCCAGGCCGTTTTTCTCACCGTGGAAACGGCTGTAGCCAAGTCCATGGCGGCACTCATAAACATCAAGAGGAGTGCGGGTTGGCATTGCACCTGGATTCCATACGGTATCCCCATCTTTGATATAGTAGTATTTTCCGTTGGAATCTACCGGGATGTTATTGTAGCGGTAACGAGTGATACGGAGCAGCTTTGCATCTTTATAGAAGCTGTAGCCGCCGCAGGTGTTGGAAATCAGTGTGAAGAAATCCTGGGAGCCAAGGTAGTTGATCCATGGCAACGGGGTATCTGGTGTTGTAATGACATATTCTTTATTGGCGTCATCAAAATGTCCGAAATTCATAGTGGATCTCCTTTGATAAATTTTATTCTTGCTGAATTCTTTCTAATTGGTTGATTGCTATTCGTGATTTACATCAGGGTGCATTAATTTATTTTTCGAAGCTGCACAGTGATCTACGCTTATATAGTAATAATGTTTTGCAAATGCAATGAGTAGTTTCGAAAAAATCAATTGGATTGAATTGCGAGATAATTAACATACGAAAACGAATAAGTAAAGGCAATTAGAAATAAAAGTAAAGAATAATGGTATATATTTGCTCTTAGTATAATAGAAAGACTGATTAAAAGCAACATAAAAATTACTGTAATAATGAAATCTATTATATATTACAAATCAGAGATTTAAAACACGAAACTTTTCGCGAAAACATTTCGGAAATGGCTCTTATTCACAATTAAATTGTTAAAAACACAAATATCTAAATTGTGCAATAGGTAGAATGATGTGAAAACGCACAAAAAATGCAGGAAACCACTTGATTTTTTGTGCACTAGGGGGTACTATAAGCTCACGAAAACGATTTAGAGATGACAGGAAAGAAAAACAGGAAAGAATGAGGCAGGCATATGGTTTCCATGAAAGAAATCGCAAAACAATGTAATGTCTCAGTCGCCACTGTCAGTAAAGCATTAAATGGTTACTCCGATATCGGAGAAGAAACAAAAAACTACATATTAAGAACGGCTTCAGAGATGGGATATCTTCCCAACTCATCGGCAAGAGCTTTGAAGACGAAGCGAACCTTTAATCTGGGAGTTTTATTTGTGGACGAGGCCCGAAGCGGTCTCACACATGATTACTTCAACAGAGTACTGGAAAGCTTCAAAAGCACCGCAGAGGCGAAAGGCTATGACATTACTTTTACAAGCGGAAATGTTTCCGGTAAAAGGATGACCTACCTGGAGCACTGCAGATACCGGGGCGTGGACGGAGTGGTAATGGCCTGTGTGGATTTCACCGCAGAAGAGGTTCAGGAGCTTCTCCTTTCAGACATTCCGGTGGTGACCATCGATCATATCTGTGATGGAAGGATATCGGTAGTATCCAACAACATCCAGGGAATGGAAGAACTTGTTACCTATATATATAAGAAGGGACACCGCAAGATCGCTTACATTCATGGAGATGACACATCGGTTACCAAGAATCGTCTTGGAAGCTTTTACCGGACCTTGCAAAGACTGGGGATTGAAGAACCGGATGAATATGTAAAACCGTCTTTTTACAGAGATGCTGATCTGGCAGGTGAGAGAACCGGTGAACTTTTGGATTTGAAAGATCCGCCAACCTGTATTCTCTATCCTGACGATTATGCAGCGATGGGAGGGATAAACGAGATACGGGAAAGAGGACTTCGGATACCGGAAGACATTTCAGTAGCCGGGTACGATGGAATTAATATCGCCCAGGTTCTTGAACCCAAGCTGACAACCCTTTGCCAGGACACAGCGGCAATCGGAAGGATAGCGGCAGAAAGGCTGATTGAGCTGATTGAGCACCCGAAGACAACAGTTATTGAGAAATACACAGTGGATGGAACCCTTTTTAAAGGAGCTTCCGTGAAAACTTTGTATCCATCAAAAAATTTCAAGTAGTTATTAAAAAAAATTAAAAGATATAATTAAAGGAGGAAGTAACATGAAGAAAAAAATGGTGAGCGTATTATTAACAGCTTCTATGCTGGCAGGAATGACATTATGTGCAGTCCCGGTTATGGCAGAAGATGCAGAAACACCGGAAAACGAAGTTACCGGTGACGCTTCCGCAGATGATTCCTTTGTAGTATGGGGATGGAACGATGATATCAAGAAGATCCTTGATGGACCATTCAAAGAGGCTTATCCAGATGATTACGAAAGAATCGTTTTCGTAAACACAGGTGGATCTGATTATTATCAGAGCAAACTGGATCCTGTACTTGATGATCCTTCAAATGAGTTATATCCTGATATGATGGGCCTGGAAGTTGACTATGTTCAGAAATATGTAAACAGCGACTGGGTACAGAATGTAGCAGATCTTGGAATCACAGCTGATGACTATGCAAACAGCTATCAGTACAATCTGGATCTTGGATCCGATGTTGATGGAAACGTAAGAGCTCTGTTCTGGCAGGCAACTCCTGGATGCTACGCAGTTCGTGCAGATCTGGCTGAGAAATATCTTGGAACAACAGATCCTGCAGCATTAGCTGAGAAATTCAAAGATCTGGATACCATCGTTGCTACAGCTAAAGAGGTTAACGATGCTTCCGGCGGAAAATGCAAACTGTTCTCCGGCTATGATGAGATCAAACGTAGCCTGACCGGTTCCAGAACTCAGGGCTTCTATGATGAGAACGATAAGATTACAATTGATGACAACATCAAGACATATATGGAAACAGCTAAGACTCTTTATGATGAAGACCTTACCTTCAATACCGATCAGTGGAGCGCTGACTGGAGTGCAAACATGAGTGGTGATGGCGTTGATTCTAACGCAGCACTTGCTTATATGGGATGCCCATGGTTCGTATACTGGAGCTTAAGTGATGCTTGGAAAGGCAACACAATCCTTGTTCCTACCCAGACAAAATGCTATTGGGGCGGCACAGGACTTGCAGCTACAACAGATTGTGCAGATACCGAGCTTGCAGCTAAGATCATGAAATTCTTCACATGTGATGAAGATGGAATGGTTGCAATCAACGCTCTGAACTCTGACTATGTAAATAATACAGCAGCTGTCAGCAAGATCATTGAGGCTGGTACATCCGCAGATGGTAACGGATATCTGTATCCAGACGCTGGACAGAACTTCATGGAGTTCTTCCTTCCATTAGCAGACGGACTTGATGCTTCTATGGTAACAGCAGAAGATCAGCAGATCCTTTCCCTTATGGATACTCAGACCAAGGCTTATGCTACAGGCGAAAAAGACCTTGATACTGCACTTGCAGATCTGACCGCATCTATCCATGATACATTCTCTTACCTGAGCGCAGAATAATGTGGTTTAAGAGTTTGCAGAGTCAATCATAAGTAAGTAGTGAGTGTGCTGCTTCTTCCCAAAAGAAGGAGCAGCACATTCTTATATAAGCGAGCAGCTGCTTTTGCTATAAAAAAGCAGAATGACTGCCAGTGGCAGAGGAGGATGGCGCAGAAGCCCAAAGGGGCAGGTACTCCCGCCAGTGTCAGGCATTCTGCCTGGGAAAAGCAGGCAACTTCAGACAGGAGGCTGTTATGAATAAGAAAAAGAAAAAAATGATCGATTATGGAAGGTATGGCTACTTCTTTATTGCACCGTTTTTTATCACTTATCTGGTGTTCCAGCTGTGGCCACTGATCAATACTTTCTATTATAGTACCTTATCCTACTACAAACGTAACGGGCGTGAATTCATGGAGTTTGCAGGACTTCAGAATTTTGTAAATATCCTTGGTATGGCTGCAGGAGAGAGAGGTTATGTACTCAGCTATCTGAAAAATACCCTTGTAATGTGGGGCTGCAACTTTGTTCCTCAGATTCTGGTTTCCCTTCTTCTGGCTGTATGGCTGACGGATGAGAAGGTTAAGGTAAAAGGAACCGGTGCGATGAAGGTTATCGTTTATCTTCCAAGTGTTATCACTGCAGCTTCTGTTTCTGTATTGTTTAAATCTTTGTTTTCCCAGTACGGACCAATCACCCAGACTTTGAAGGACTGGGGCGTTCTTGGCAAGAACTTCGATTTTATGTCCAGCGTAGCAGGAAGCCGTGGGCTGATCTCCACAATTCTGTGGTGGATGTGGTTTGGTAATACGACCTTGCTTCTGATTTCAGGCGTTCTTGGCATTGACCCGGGACTTTTCGAGGCTGCTGATATTGATGGTGCAACAGGCTGGAAAAAATTCCGCTACATCACTTTACCGCTTTTGAAACCAATTATGTTGTACACATTGGTTACCTCCGCAATCGGTGGTCTTCAGATGTATGATATCCCGGCATTGTTTAACGTTCCGGAAACCGGACTTGTTGGTCTGCCAGATGATAAGACTACCACAATGGCCATGTATATTATGCGTTTGTACAACAGCGATGTTGGAAAGGCAGCAGCCGTTTCCGTAGTACTGTTTATTATCACGTTGGTTGTCAGTCTGATCCTGTTCGCAACTATGAGCGACAGCGAAGACAGACGTATGAAAAAAGAGCAGAAACAGCGTAGAAAGGCAGGTGGAAGATCATGAGTAAAGCCGCAACAGCAGACAGCTACAGCAAGAATATGCTGCATCAGAAAGTCTTCCGTACCATTATTTGTATTTTATTCTGTATCATTGCACTTTTGCCATTTGTTCTTCTGGTTATGAACGCAACAAGAGATTCTGAGTCTATCAAGGCTGGTGTTTCCCTGATTCCGTCCACACACCTGATCGAGAACTGGAAAAACCTGATGATCAAGCAGAACGGTATGCAGATTACTTTGCAGAAAGCGATCATTAACTCTGCAACCATTACGATTCCTGGAACTTTCCTGTCAGTTTATTTTTCATCTCTGACAGCTTATGGTATCCATGTATATGATTTCAAATTCAAAAAATTTGCATGGGCATTTATTATGGCAGTTATGATGGTACCAAGTCAGATTTCCATCATCGGTTTCTACCGTTTCATGCTGGATCTGAAGCTGATCGATACATACGTTCCGTTGATCATTCCTACCATTGCAGCTCCAACTGTTGTTTTCTTTATGAAACAGTATATGGAAAGTACACTTTCTCTGGAGATGATCGAGGCAGCTAGAATCGACGGTTCAAAAGAGTGGAATACCTTTAACAAAATTATCCTTCCAATTATGAAACCGGCAGTTGCCACACAGGCAATCTTCCAGTTCATCGCACAGTGGAACAACCTGTTTACACCTACCATTTTGCTGACAACAGATTCCAAGAAAACACTTCCTATGTTTGTACAGCTGCTGAGTTCTAACCAGTTCCGTACTGACTATGGTGTAGTTTATGTAGGACTGTTTGTTACTATTATCCCTCTGGTTGTTGTATACTTGGTACTTTCCAAGTACATCGTCGCAGGTGTTGCACTTGGCGGTGTTAAGGGTTGATGGCGTGTATGAAAATATATTAGATTAAGAAAAATATTAAAGAAAAATATTAAAGAAAAATATTAAAGAAAAATATTAAAGAAAAATAAGTGTATGGCCGGAGGAGAAGTCTTCCGGTCATATTTTTGAGCTGTTTCAAAAAAATAATTTGGATATGCTGAAATTAATTGGATTTTTCGGAGTTTTCAGGTGGCAAACAGGGAATTATATGTTATACTGATTGGGTGTCATTTATGGGAACAAGCGGGAAAGGAGAACCCTCTTGTGATAAACACAAGAAGTAGTTTTTACTGCGCAAACTTTATGAGAATGGCATGGATAAAAGTGGGCGAGGTTATTGTTTTATGGGTTATCAGGAAACAATCACATTTATTTTGGAGATGATTGGAACTATTGCATTTGCGGCGTCAGGTGCACTGGTGGGATCGGAGCAGAAGATGGATATTTTCGGAGTTTCGGTTCTTGGGGTGATCACTGCAGTTGGCGGTGGTATGATTCGTGATGTGACGCTGGGAATTACTCCTCCGGGAGTTTTTCAGAAGCCAGTATATGCGGCTGTAGCAGTGCTCACTTCAGTGCTGGTGTTTTTTCTCCTTTATTTTAAAAGGGAGATGCTGAAAGGAAATGTTACTTATGATAAAGTAATGCTGGTGATGGACTCTGTAGGACTTGGGATATTTACTGTGGTTGGCGTAAATACTGGAATCCGTCAGGGGTTTGCAGACAACACTTTCCTGCTGGTATTTGTGGGAACCATCACCGGTGTTGGCGGAGGATTGCTCCGTGATATGATGGCAGAAGTGCCGCCTTATATTTTTGTAAAGCATATTTATGCATGTGCATCCATTGTGGGAGCTATTGTTTGTGTGTATACGTACCGCTGGTTTGGAGTGGTGTTCTCCTTGATCTTTGGATCTGCAGCGGTGATCCTGATGCGGTATCTGGCTGCACATTACAGGTGGAACCTGCCGAAATTAAAATAAAAGGTAGCTATTAGAGGAGTACTTATGATTAAAGCAGAGAATTTATCCTATTCTTTTCCACATAAAGAGTTATATAATAAAATTTCATTTACCCTGGAGGATGATGTGCATTGTGCCTTTATCGGGACCAATGGAACCGGTAAGAGTACACTGGTGAACATGATCCTTCATCCGGATAAATATTTATACGATGGGAAGCTGATCGTGGATGTACCTGGAAGGATTGGGTATGTCAGTCAGTTTTACACCGTTGAGGAAGAAAAAGAGATTACGGTATTTGATTATATCAGTGAAGAATTTGTAAGGCTTCAGAATAAGATCAACCAGATCTGCGAGGATATGGCAGCGACAGATCATCTGGAGGAGCTGATGGAGGAATATCAGCAGACTTTAGATGAATTTAATGCCATTGACGGTGACTTTTACGAAAGTAATATCCGCAAGCAGCTGAAAACAGCGGGTCTGGCTGGGTATGAAGACCAGCTTCTTACAAATTTAAGCGGCGGAGAGTTCAAGCTGGTGCAGGCTATCCGGGAGATGATGATCAGCCCGAAATTTATTATTATGGATGAGCCAGATGTGTTCCTGGATTTTCAGCACTTAAATGCACTTCGGAATCTGATCAATTCCCATAAGGGAACATTGCTTGTGATCACCCACAACCGCTATCTTCTGAATCATTGCTTCAACAAGATCCTCCATCTGGAGAATACGGAGATGCAGGAATTTGATGGCAATTATGTGGATTATAATTTTGCACTTCTTCAGATGAAAATTGAGCAGCAGGAGCTGGCTGCGGCAGATATGGAGGAAATCGAGCGTAATCGCAAGATTGTAGAGCGTCTTCGAAACAGCGCTACTGCCATTGACAGTGCAACAAGGGGAAGAAGCCTTCATGCGCGAGTTTCCCTTTTGGAACGTCTGGAAGCGAGAAAGACAAAGTCTCCATTTGTGGATATTAAGCAGCCGGAGATCGTATTTCATGCAGATGAGGTTTTGAATGCGGAAGTTTCTGATGAAAATGCGGAAGAATGTTTGGAAAGTGAAGGAAAGTCCGGGCAGGGAGATACGAATGCGGAAAATGAAGCTGAGAAGATAGTGTTAAGTGTAGAAGACTATAATGTGACCTTTGACCGTAAGATTATGGAACATGTTTCCTTTGTTCTTCATGCAGGGGATAAGGTTGCAATTGTGGGACCAAACGGTACTGGAAAGACGACCCTTCTTCGTGATATTATCAAAGGAGAAAACCCGGCAATCCGTCTTGGCGAAAATGTTAAGATGGCATATCTTTCCCAGATGCATGGGGAGGTATTTGATGAGAAGGCCACTGTTCTTAAGAATTTTGAGGATGCAGGCTTTGATACCGATGATCAGGTGATAGCTTACCTGAAAACCTATGGTTTTGAGAAAGAGCTGATCTACAGTCCTGTGTGTGAGCTGTCTGGTGGAGAAAAGAATCTTCTCCAGCTTGCGAAGATTTCCAGAACAGGTGCAGGTCTGCTGCTACTGGATGAGCCAACCAGTCATCTGGACACATATTCCCAACTGGCACTGGAGCAGGCGGTAGAGAAATACAATGGGACAGTTCTCATGGTTTCCCATGATTTTTATACCGTAGCCAACTGCATGGATTATGTGCTTCTCACAGAGGATAAGGGCCTTCGCAAGGTAAGTATGCGAAAATTCCGAAAGATGATTTACGCCGATCACTTTGATAAGGATTACCTGGAATATGAGCAGAAGAAAAAAGAACTGGAGAATCGAATAGCTTTCGCACTTCAGGCTGGCAAGTATGAGGATGCGAAAAAAATTTCACAAGAACTGGAAAAACTTTTGCGGAAATATAATGGATAACAAAATATTTGTATAGGAAGCAGCAGTGACGGACATATGTGCCGGAAACGTATAAGAAAAACAGCCCCCGGAAAAATTCCAGGAGCTGTTTTTAAATAAGGGAAACAAAAATATAGTAAGATGTCAAAATAATTTATTACTCTTCGTGAGTATCCTGCAATGCCAGGTAACCTTCCTCGCCGGTTCTGATCTTGACAACGTTTTCGATGTCGTATACGAAAACTTTTCCATCACCGATCTGACCGGTATGAAGAACTTTCTTGGCGGTTTCGATAACCTTCTGAACAGGAACAAGGCTGACAACAATTTCAATCTTGACTTTCGGAAGCAGGTTCATATCCATCTCAACGCCACGATAGTAAGCAGGAGCCCCTTTCTGGACACCACAGCCAAGAACGTTTGTAATGGTGATTCCGGTTACGCCGATTTCATTCATAGCCTGCATAAACTCTTCCAGCTTGTTCTGACGGGTAATGATAACAACCTTTGTAAGCTTATGAACGCCGTCTGTCGGGATTTCCGGAATGAATTCAGCTGGAGCAGAAGGTCTGGGAGCAGCGGTAAATTCTCTGGAAGTTCCCATAGGAGTGGGAACAGAAGCAACAGCATCGCGAATAGCAAATCCGTCATAAGCACTTGCAAGACCATGTTCTTTTATATCAAGACCCTGAATCTCCTCTTCAGCAGATACTCGAAGACCCATAGTATGTTTGATAACCTGGAAAATAATTGTCATTGTAACTGCAACCCATGCAATTGTGATAAGCATTCCGGCAAGCTGTACACCAAATCCGTGGAAACCGCCGCCAACAAGAAGACCTTTCCAGTCTGTACCAGCTCCATCGGAGAAAAGACCAACGGCGAGAGTACCAAATGCACCGTTTAAGCCATGGACACCAACAGCACCAACCGGATCATCCACTTTTAATACTTTATCAATAAATTCAATACCAAATACTACGACAAAACCAGCTGCAATACCGATAATAGCAGCAGATGCAGGAGATACAGTATCACATCCTGCAGTAATTGCAACAAGACCTGCAAGAGATCCGTTCAGTGACATGGATACATCTGGTTTTTTATAGCGGATCCATGTGATCATCATAACCGTTACAGTTGCAACTGCAGCAGCAAGGTTTGTGGTAACGAAGATTTTTCCTGCACTTACAATTGCATCGCCTTCCATGGATACAGTGGAAGCACCGTTGAAACCAAACCAACAGAACCAGAGGATAAATACACCAAGTGCACCGACTGTCAGGTTATGACCTGGAATTGCTTTTGATTTTCCACTTTTGGAATATTTTCCGATACGTGGTCCAAGAATGACGGCACCGATAAAGGCGGCCACACCACCTACCATATGTACTGCACAGGAACCTGCGAAATCATGGAAGCCCATCTGACTGATGAAACCGCCGCCCCAGATCCAGTGACCGGAAATCGGATATACTACAAGGCTGATCATAAGACTGTATACACAATACGATGAGAATTTGGTTCTCTCAGCCATAGCACCGGAAACAATTGTAGCGGAAGTAGCACAGAAGACTGTCTGGAAAATCAGGAATGCCCAGAACGGAACTCCGTCAGGAAGCATTGCACTGCCATAATTTGCTTCTGAAGCGATACCACCGATTCTTCCGAAGAAGCCGTTTCCTGCACCGAACATGATTCCAAAGCCAACCAGCCAGAAAGCCGGAGTACCGATACAGAAATCCATCAGGTTTTTCATAATAATGTTACCTGCATTTTTGGCTCTGGTGAAACCTGTCTCCACCATAGCAAATCCGGCCTGCATAAAGAAGACCAGCGCGGCACCAACAAGTACCCAGATCGTGTTTACTGCTGAATAATCCATAATAATTTCCTCCCTCTTTTCGCACTTTTCGAAATGTTTCGAAAAACACGTTTTTAATATCAAAAAGCGCGAAAGAGAAAACAAATTTGTTTTTTCTTTCGCGCCTTTACGATCCTGGTATATTGTCTGCGTCTGCAGAAATATTCAGTTGTAAAATTAATATGTAAAACAGGGGATATCCGTATCGTGTGATTAATGGATGAGGAAATCGATAATGAATTATGAAGTAGAGTTTCATAATAGATATCCCCTGTATTTACCTGTGTGAGAAACAAATTCCAAAAACAGGAACAGTTTCTTTCATTTAGAATTCTCCTCTGTAAATCTGATCAGATATAGAAGAGAAGTTTTCCATATGTAGGATATGGAAGCAGATCATCCGGAATGAGAGTTTCAGCTGCATCAGCAGATTTTCTCAGTTCTTCCATGTCCTCAAGTACTTCGGCCTGATACAGTTTTGCATTTTCCAGAACATCTTCAGTTGCTCTTGCTTTTGCTGTATCAGATTTCAGCTTCTCAAGACCTTTTGTCATAGCATCCTGAAGTTCAGAAAGCTTAGTGATAAGAGCAGTTTCACTCTCACAGGTGATTCCAGGTACAACAGATGCTTTCAGGCTTGCTGTGCTTGCAATTTCTTCAATATAAGACATAACAGATGGAAGAAGGTCTTTCTGAACCATTTCAACCATTGTATTAGATTCGATGTTGATGGTCTTGGAGTAGTTCTCAAGCCAGATTTCATAACGGGAGTGCAGCTCTTCGCTGGTGAAAATGCTGTGCTTTGTGAACAGGTCGATATTTTTCTGGGCAATCCACATTGGGAGAGCATCCGGGGTAAACTTCAGGTTGTAAAGACCACGTTTTTCAGCCTCTTCAATCCACTCATCTGTATAACCGTTACCGTTGAAGATCACACGTTTGTGTTTCTTAATGGCTCTCTTAATCAGTTCATGAACTGCATGTTCCATATCTTCCGGAGCTACACCATCAAGCTCTTTGGCAAACTGGTCAAGAGCTTCCGCAACAGCTGTATTCAATACAATATTCGGGTTTGCAACAGAAGCAGCAGAACCAAGCATACGGAACTCGAATTTGTTTCCGGTAAATGCAAATGGTGAAGTACGGTTTCTGTCAGTATTGTCTTTTACAAAGTGTGGCAGAACAGTTGCTCCGATATCCATCTGTACAGCGCCGTGAGAAGTAAAGTAAGTATCATTTTCGATAGACTTCAGAACTTCTGTAAGTTCATCACCAAGGAAAATAGATACAACTGCTGGCGGAGCCTCGTTAGCACCAAGTCTGTGATCATTTCCTGCACTTGCAACGGAGATACGAAGAAGATCAGCATATTCATCAACTGCTTTAATAACTGCCATTAAGAATACCAGAAACTGAATGTTTTCGGATGGTGTTTTTCCAGGATCCAGAAGATTTACGCCATCATCTGTGATCATGGACCAGTTGTTGTGCTTACCACTTCCATTGATTCCCTCAAATGGTTTTTCGTGAAGCAGGCAAACCAGATCATGTTTGTCAGCAACCTTTTTCATGATTTCCATTGTCAGCTGGTTGTGGTCAACGGCTACATTTGTGGTATCAAATACAGGAGCCAGCTCATGCTGTGCAGGAGCAACCTCGTTATGTTTTGTTTTTGCAGGAATGCCAAGCTTCCAGAGCTCTACATCAAGATCATGCATGTAAGCTGCAACCTTTGGCTTCAGAGTTCCAAAGTAGTGATCTTCCATTTCCTGTCCCTTAGGAGCTGGAGCACCAAGTAAGGTACGTCCACAGAATACAAGATCTTTTCTTTCTTTATAAAGCTCCTTTGGAACCAGGAAGTATTCCTGCTCAGGTCCTACTGTTGTGGAAACATGTTTAATTCCCTTGTTTCCAAGAACGTGAAGCATGTTTACGGCTGCTTTATTTAAGGTATCCATAGAGCGAAGGAGAGGAGTCTTTTTGTCAAGTGCCTCACCGCTGTAGGAACAGAATGCTGTAGGAATGTAAAGGGTTCCGTCTTTAATGAAGGCCGGTGATGTTGGATCCCATGCTGTGTATCCTCTTGCTTCAAAAGTAGCACGAAGACCGCCGGATGGGAAACTGGAAGCATCCGGTTCACCTTTTACAAGTTCTTTTCCGGAGAAATCCATGATCACCTGTCCATCGCCTGTTGGGGAAATGAAGCTGTCGTGTTTCTCAGCTGTTACATTTGTCATAGGCTGGAACCAGTGTGTATAATGAGTAGCACCATTTTCGATTGCCCATTCTTTCATGGCTACTGCAACGGAGTTTGCAACATCAAGCTCCAGGTGAGTACCATTTTCGATGGTCTTTTTCAGTGCTTTGTACATGTCCTTAGGTAATTTACTGCGCATAATCCTGTCGTTGAAAACAAGACTTCCATAGATTTCGGGAATATTCTGTGTCATAACGGATACGCTCCTTTCACTTTTCATGTCTTTCTTCATCCTTATTTTTGATAAAAGAAAAAGGCGCCTTGGATACATTTCTGTATTCCAAAGCGCCTTTGCTTTATGTTCTGTAGTATACTCAAAAAAAAACAGATGTCAATAGTTTTTTTGAAAAAAATTCCAAAAAGATTTTGCGGTTGACTGAAAAAAGTTCTTGCTCAAATTAGGATAGGCATACTTGACAAATAGGTTTCTTCCATTATAATTTTTGTTCAGAGCCAAGCAAATTTACAGCTAGAGCCTGTTTGAAAAATCATTCCCGCAATCTGCACGCCCCACTTTGCGGTATATTTTGCTCGAATTCAGTTGCCGTAGCCCGCTACGGCGCCTTCATCCGGACAAAATCTCCCACAAATTGTGACGCACATCTTGCAGAAAGCCTTTCTCAAACACGCTCTAGAGCCTGCATAACGATACGTCCCTGGCTGTAAATTTATTTGGCAATACGCCAAATCGACGAAATGGGATGCATTTTGGAGATTGGATTTGATCATTAAAATAAAACTCAGTACCGAGGAGGAAAACAAATGGCAGAGATTAAAGAAGAGTGTGGTGTCTTCGGAATCTATGACCTGGATGGAAATGATGTGACGTCTTCTATTTACTATGGTCTGACTTCTTTGCAGCACCGTGGCCAGGAAGCCTGTGGCCTGGCAGTGTCGGACACGAAGGGACCTATTGGAAATGTAAAGTTTCACAAAGATCTTGGACTGGTAAGCGAGGTGCTTCGCGAGGATACACTCCATAAGATGAGTGGTGATATCGGAATCGGACATGTACGCTATTCCACAACAGGAGCATCCGTTGCAGAGAACGCACAGCCTTTGGTTTTATCTTATGTAAAAGGAAGTCTGGCACTGGCACACAATGGAAACCTTGTTAACACTGGGACACTGAAATGGGAACTGATCCAGAGCGGAGCAGTTTTTCATACCACCACTGACTCAGAAGTGATCGCATTTCATGTAGCCAGAGAGCGGGTACATACCAGCTGTGTAGAGGAGGCAGTTCTGAATACAGCCAGGAAGCTGCAAGGCGCATACGGTCTTGTGATCATGAGTCCCCGTAAGCTGATCGGAGTCCGTGACCCCTATGGCTTAAAGCCTCTCTGTCTTGGAAAAAGGGACAATGCTTACGTACTGGCTTCTGAGAGCTGTGCACTTACTTCTGTAGGTGCCGAGTTTATCCGTGATATCGAACCTGGTGAGATGATTACGATCAGCCGTAAGGGCGTGAAGTCAGACATGACTCTTGCGGATACGGTGAAAACCCGTGCCCACTGTGTTTTTGAATATATCTATTTTGCAAGACTGGACAGTACCATGGACGGTGTAAAGGTTTATGATGCACGTATCCGTGGCGGTAAATCCCTTGCAAAATCTTATCCTGTGGAGGCAGATCTTGTCACCGGTGTTCCGGAATCCGGTCTTCCTGCTGCCAAAGGATTTTCTGAAGAATCTGGTATTCCATTCGGATTTGCATTTTATAAGAACTCTTATATCGGCAGAACTTTTATCAAACCTACTCAGAAGGAGAGAGAATCCAGCGTTCATCTGAAGCTGAGCGTATTGGATGCTGTTGTAAAAGGAAAACGCATTGTGCTTGTGGACGACTCTATTGTCCGTGGAACCACCATAGCAAACCTGATCCGCATGTTGAAAGAAGCAGGCGCTCTTGAAGTACACGTAAGGATCAGTTCTCCGCCATTTTTACATCCATGCTATTTCGGAACCGATGTGCCAAGTAATGACCAGCTGATCGCGGCGCAGCACTCTACAGAAGAGATCTGTAAGATGATTGGGGCAGATTCCCTTGGTTATATGGAGATTGATTATTTGGAGGGCATGGCAGGTGGACTTCCTATTTGTAAGGCATGCTTTGACGGAAAGTATCCGATGGTAATTCCAGATGAGAATAATTTACAAAATGATTTTGAAATTCATAAGATATGAGAGAAATAATTTCGTTTATACAGGTTGTTCCAGAACATTCATAACAATAAAAAAGTGCATAATTACCAAAATACCGATTGCATATTTGTGCAATCGGTATATTTATTTCTGAAATGTTACAAAAAAGTGTATGAGAAAAAACTTGACAAATATGGAGACTTGGTGCATAATTTGCTTCAATCAAAGGAAAGCGTTTTCAAGAGCCTTTGATTTTGATAGAAAAGGAAACTATAATTCCTGTAAAACAGAAAGGGTGATAACGATGTGTCAGAAGCAGATTAAGCTGAATGCGAAGGAAGATGTTCAGGAATTCGTAAGGGCAGCAGGTAAATGTGATTTTGACATAGATGTTTTTTATAACAGAATCATCATTGATGCAAAATCCATTCTGGGAGTTCTGAGCATGGATCTTACAAGGGTTCTTACTGTACAGTGCCATGGCGAGAGCAAGGAATTTAACCGTACATTACAGAAGTTTGCAGTTGCCTGATTAAGCAGTTGTAAACTGGCGCCTTTTAAGGTGTCCATAAAATCGCAAAAAACAGATATTGCCGGGAACGACTTGAAATATGAGACAGCATGGTATCCCGACAGCATCTGTTTTTTTTTATAACTCAAATTGCTATTTAGTGTGTTGAAAGTTGTTCAAGGCGGACGCACTCGGACAATGGTGATTGCTCACTCGCCGGCGCAACGCTCCAGCGAACTAACTGCTAACTGCGACTAAATCGTTCAGG
>NZ_JBCPGE010000003.1:97884-147833 GCF_040914025.1 Ruminococcus sp. RTP21484sp1_RTP21281st1_A8_RTP21281_210402 | reverse complement strand
ATCAATTTAACAAGCCCCAGCAAAAAGCCGGGGCTAATACTTCAATTATTTTAGGACATTTTCAAAAACGCTTGACACCCTTTTATTCACAATATTTGAAAATACCGTACTCATTTACCTGACCGATCAGTAAGAACCCTTTTGTTTCCATATACAGCTGCTTCTTTTTGCTTGGAACAGGGAAAACCAGGTAATTGCATTTCAGTCTTTTTGCATTTTTTACTACCTTTTTGATCACCGGTACTTCTGCCACAAGCTGTTTATGGAGCCATCTTGCAGCTTTTTTTCCAGAGGCTCCTTTACCGCCTCTTCCGTAAGGCATTTTGATAGACGGATCATAAACTCTCACATAGGAAGCTATTTTGTCATCCGTTGCTAGGTAAATCTCTTCATTTTCTTCCTTCTGCTCATTGATCAGATTGCAGATGCTTACTACCTCATCAGGAATCTTCTGTACATTCTGAACCTTTTTGTAAAAACCATCTTTATTCAGGCCAGTTCCGCAAAAAGCCAGCACTGCCGCAATAAAAATCAGAAGTATGTACTGCCGTGGTCTGGAAGCTCCCACCTTTTTTATCAGGCAGGTTCCTGCATAAGCTATAAGCGGCACTGCCGGAAGAATCCATAATACTCTCCAGTAAACCGACCGTCCTATACATTTCTGTATAATATAAGCAGTCACCGGACAGAAAAACACAGCAAGAAAAACTACAATATAGCCGGATAAAATTCTGGATCGTTCTTTTTTTCTTCCGAATACCAGGAAATACAAACATGCAGCCAGCAGTAAATAGACATAAAATCCGTTCCCCCAGTATTTCTGCCAGGCATCCAGTGAAGCCAAAAGTGCTCGTTTCATCTCTCCACCTCCTAAAATACCAGAATGTATACCACGCCAAGTATCAGGGATGGCAGACAGCAGACTACACTCTTTAAGAATCTTCTTCCGTCTCTGAATTTCACCAGACTAAGCAGAGCAAATACTCCCATCAGAAGAGGGGCAAGCATGATTCCCATTGAGGAAAACAGACAGCAGGCTCCATTTGCCAGAAAAGCCAGGCTCCATGGATATTCCGGTTTTTCCTGCATAAAAATCTCCATACAGAGCAGAAATAAAAATGGTAAAAATACCCCTGCCAGCACAGCTTTTCCCTGCCAGATCCTGCCCATTGTAAAAATTTCCGAATTGTATACCGAATATCCGCAAAACCACAGGATCACGGCACAAAGGATCATAAAAATCCCCTGTTCTCCAGCCTTTCCCTTGAAGAATATGCGGCTGTACTGAAAAAGCACCACATATGCCAGAAAAACAAATACCGCCGGAAAAACAGTATGTGCCACAATGGCTGGATGAAGTCCTCCGCATAACCGGCTGGTCACAGCAAGAAATGCAGGAAACGGAGAAAGAATGTAACGGCTTGGCAATACATTGTAAGCGGCTCCGGTGTAGGGGTTATATGCATAAAGAGAATCGGTTTCCACCGCGGTAGTGGCTGTTCCTACATAAAAAGCATCATCTTCATCCATATGGGCATAAAGCACCACAACGACAAGCTGGAACAGAATCAGAATTCCTGCCACCACAAGCTCCGGGGAAATTCCAGTCGCTTCTATCCTTCTGCCGCAATATGTGCCAGCGCCTTCACCGGTTTCCTTCTGCCTCTTCTTATAAAGACTCCGGGCACCCAGAAATGCCAGTACACCAGCCACCACGCCATATGTAATGGTCAGCACATGAAGCGGCTGTTTGGTAAAAATCATGGTAAGAGAAAGCAGCTCTGTAATGGCAAACAGCAGTGTATAACCGGCCAGAAGATATTCACCGCAGGTTCTTTTTTCTCTGCGGAAATAGAATCCCCCTGCCAGGCAGGGAACTACCAGCAGCCAGATCACTGCCAGTATCCCCTTAAAAATAAATCCCATATATTATTTCTCCAGTTCTTTTTTCAGAATTCCCATGGCAATCTTCTCCGATGTGATCGGCAGCTCTCTTACCCGGACACCGGAAGCATTGTAAACCGCATCTGCAATTGCAGGACAAGGGGTATCGATTACCAGCTCACCGATGGACTTGGCCCCAAAAGGACCGCTCTTTTCATAGCTGCTCTCAAACTCAACCCGGATATTTCCAATATCCTCACGGCTTGGGATCTTGTACTGCATGAAAGAATTCTCACGAATCTTACCTTCTTTGGAATACTGCACATTCTCCATAAGTGCCATACCGATTCCCTGGGCAACTCCTCCCTCAGTCTGCACACGGGCAAGATTGGGATTAATAGGAGTTCCGCAGTCTACAACTGCCACATAATCGATCAGGTCAATATTTCCTGTCTCTTTGTCTACTTCCACCTCTGCTGCCCCAACCATATAAGGCGGCGGAGAAATCTGGGAAGAATAGGAGGCAGTCACCTGCATTTCCAGGGTATTTCCGCAGGTTCCCTTATAAGCAATCTCCTGAAGACTGACCTCTTTTTCCCTTGCGTAGACTTTCTTTCCATCAAAGTCTGCTTCCTCAGGACTTACACCCAGCATTTCAGCACCCAGCCGAATAATCCTCTTTTTCAGCTCATTGCAGGCGTTAATAACTGCATTGCCTGTAGCGTAAGTAGTGGCAGATGCATAAGAACCGGAGTCATATGGAGAAACATCCGTATCCACACCAAATGCAACAATATTCTCAAATTCTGTTTCCAGACAGTCGGCTGCCATCTGGGAAAGAATGGTATCACAGCCCGTACCCATATCTGCACATCCAAGGGAAAGTGTATAGGATGCGTCCTCATTCAGCTTCAAGGTTGCGCCTCCCACGTCTACATTGGCAATAGAGGAGCCCTGCATCGCCATGGCAAGACCTACGCCGCGGACTTTTCCATTTCCCATATCACGGCATGGATATTTCTCATCCCAGCCGATCATCTCCTTGGCACGGGCAAGGCAGCGATCCATTGTACAGCTTGCTGTATGAGTCAGGTTTCCATCATAGTCATACATTGGCTCGCCTTCAATTGGCATATTCAACTCACGGATTCTTGCAGGATCCATATTCATCTTATGAGCCAGCTCATTGACAGCGGATTCCACTGCATAAATTCCCTGTGTAGCACCATATCCACGGTATGCACCGGATGCCTGCACGTTGGTATAAACAACCTCATAGTCAAAAGCATAGGCTTCCAGATTCCGGTACAGGGCAATTGCCTTATGACCTGTAAGTCCGATGGTTGTAGGACTGTGATCTCCGTATGCACCAGCATTGGAAAGCGCCTCTACTTTAATTCCTCTTACGATTCCGTTCTCATCTGCGCCAACTTTTACATGTACTTCCATCTCATGACGGGGAGAAGCGCAGATTAAGGATTCGTAACGGCTGTAAACGATTTTGGATGGACGTCCTGTCATCCAGGTAACAATTGCCGGATAAATTTCACAGACCTCTGTCTGCTTAGCTCCAAAGCCGCCGCCAATACGAGGCTTGATCACGCGGATCCTGGAGGATGGGATTCCAAGGGCATTTCCAAGAATTCGGCGAAGGTGGAACGGTACCTGTGTGGAGGAAACCACATTCAGCCTGCCGAAATAATCCTTGGTACAATATGTGCGGAAGGTCTCCATCATACACTGCTGATTGGCCTTTGTGTGATAAACTTCATCTACTGTGTATTTGCATTCTGACAAAACCTTGTCAATATCTCCCATTTCCTCATGGCCTTTTGCTGCAAGGTTCCGCTTGTTATCTGCACCAACCGGGAACTTGGATTCCCAGTCCTCTTCCGGGTGGACCAGAACCGGATTATCCTTAGCTATATGCATATCAAGAACCGGTGTTTCCACGCGGTATTTCACTTTAATGCGCTTCATGGCAAGGTCTACAGCTGCTTCTGTTTCTCCTGCCACAATTGCCACTGCATCCCCTACGAAACGAAGATGCTGATCCAGGATCATTCTGTCATAAGGACTGAACTCCGGATAGGTCTGTCCGGCAGAGGCGAAACGTCTCTTTGGAACATCTTTCCAGGTAAGGATCAGTGCCATTCCTTCTACCTTCATGGCTGTGTCCGTCTTGATCTCTTCCACCCAGGCATTGGCATAGGGACTCCTTAAGATCTTGATGATCAGGCAGTCCTTTGGTGCCAGGTCGTCTGTGTAGACTGGCTTTCCGGTCACCAGAGCCATGGCATCCTTTTTCTGCAAAGACTTATTTACATAGCTCATGCCTGCACCTCCTTCTCCTGGATATTTCCGTTTTTCTTATATTCCAGATATTTCAGGATACTTCTGGTCTGTCCAACAAAACCGGAGCAGCGGCAAAGATTGCCTGCCAGATATTCCTTAATCTCTTCTTCGGTTGGATTTTCCAGTTCTTTTGTCATCGCAAGTACATTCATGATAAATCCCGGATTACAGAATCCGCACTGCTCTGCGCCTTCATTGGCAAGAAAAGTTCCAAATTCTTCAGCTTCTGCCTGAAGTCCCTCCATGGTGGTGACCTTTTTGCCGTCAATACGGGCGGCAAGGACACTGCAGGACAGCATTGGCTTGTCATTTACCAAAACGGTGCAAAGACCGCAGTTTGCAGTTTCACAGCCTCTTTTTACACTGTAGCAGCCAAGGCTTCGAAGAAACTCCAGAAGCATGGTGTCAGGACTGATTTCCGCTTCCTTTTTGGCTCCATTCAGCCAGAAATTAATTTTCATCTGTCATACCTCCCACTGCTTCTAATGCTCTTCTTGTGAGAACCTTCACAAGAAGGGTTCTGTACTCTGCGCTGCCTCGCATGTTTCCAAAGGTAGGAACCTTCCGTGCTGCATAGTCTGCAAATTTCTGAACCGCTGTCTTCTTCTCTTCCGAAGACATGGTTTCCATGCCTGCAAGGAGACCTTCTTCGTCTTCCAGAAGAAATGCCTTCGCCGGACGGGCACCGTAAACCGCTCTCACGCCATTCTCAGACAGCCTGATACAGCATGCCAGTACCGGGAAATCGGTCTTGGTATTACGATGGCTTAAATAGGCAACCTTCAACGGAGTTTTCTTTATGATAATGCGTACCAGAATATCTCTGTCTTTTGGCATTTTCACAAAATCAGAAAGACAGACTCTGCCGCCTTTAAAAAGTTCCACCTCTGTATCAAGTGCCAGAAGCATGGTGAGTACATCAGAAAAGCCGAAGCGTCCCCAGATACTTCCGCCTACAGTGGCGCAGTTGCGGAACTGTACGCCTACAATATGGCGCAGGCTTTCTCTTATGGCACCTTTCGTATATGTATGAAGTCCCTGATGAAGTTCCAGGTCCCGCAATGGGGTCATACAGCCAATCACAAATTCACTTTCTGTTTCTGTGATGGTATCCAGACCAAGCCCGGAAAGATCAATGGCTGTGGTTACAACACGGTTACCCATTTTCAGCCACACCATGCCACCAAGCACACAGGCAGTCCGCTTCTGGTTCAGCTCATAAGCCTGTTCCAGAGATTCTGCTTTCACATAATTTTTTATTTTGAGCATGTTCAATTCCTTTCTCATATTGTATCACTGTTCATCGTTTTCCAAATACGCTTTTCCAGAGCGTGTTTGAAAAAGGCTTTCTGCAATCTGTACATGCAGTGAACAGCAATCGTATTGCTATTTTTAGTATAACAAGAAAGGGTTCAAATTTCCAGCGAAATGACATATTCAGAATATTTTTTTGTTTTGATTTTATGCAAATTATATAGATATTTTCATACAATTATGTTATAATGCGAAAAAGAACAGAAAATAGTTTTCATAAACTATTTTATAACAAAATTATTTACAAATCCACCACAAAAGGAGGCGCCGTTTATGAGTAACCGTGTTATAACAATCAATCGTATGTTTGGAAGTAATGGACGTATTATTGGAAAGGCTCTTGCGGAGGAACTGGGATTTAAGTTCTATGATAAGGAGCTGATCGAAATGGCCAGCAGGGAGAAGAATATTCCTTTTGATGAGTTTGCCAGAGTAGATGAGAGAAAAGCCAGCCAGTGGCTGTATCCGGTGGATTACGAGCTGCAGATGAATCCGGAATACCATTTTGTTCCCATGAATGATGTGCTTTACGATCTGCAGAAGAAGATCATTTTGGAGGCAGCCGAAAAAGAGAATTGCGTGATCGTTGGGCGATGTGGCAATTATATCTTACAGGATAATAAGGATAAGCATCTGAGTCTGTTTATCTATGCTCCGTTTGAAGACCGTGTGAAGACGGTGATTGCACGTACCGGCCGAGAGGAAAAGAGTGTAAGGAAGCTGGTGAAACGTACGGATAAGGAACGCCGGGCTTATTATGAGTATTTTACGGATACTAACTGGCTGGATATGCTGCAGTATGATCTGTGTATTAACAGCAGCAGGGTGACGAAGGAAGAGATTGTGGAGATGGTGAAGAAGTTGATCTAAAGTGTATAGAAAGACAGCCCCGTTTTTGGCGGGGCTGTGATTTTTTGCTATTTAGTTGATTAAAAGTTCTTCAATGCGGACGCATTTGGACAATGTGTATTACTCACTCGCCGGCGCAACGCTCCAGCAAACTAATCGCTAACTGCGACTAATGCGTTCGGGAGAGCCCTCACGCATAAGTCTCCGTAAGCGCTGGATTTCGCTTACGCTAAGAGCGCGCCTGAAATGGCTCGCTGGAGTAATACACATTGCCCAAATGCTGTGTGTCGGCTAGATCTGAGGTTATTTAGAAACTTTTAACGAGGGGGAGGGGAAGTGATTGGTTTCCCGATACTTTCTTGGCAATGTTAGATTAGGTAAAACCAATAAAGCTGTGAAGTATCAACCATCTAAATGGGGTTTCGAAAACACATAAAATAATATGTCAAGTTTTTGTTTGCAAAACAGCCCTAAAAATGTGCAAATACTTCATAGAAATTGTAAAAGCCACTAATTTCCGGCAAGTTTCCCATAAATTTTCGTTTCCGATACAGTATAGGGAAACCAGTCACTCACCCTCCCCACCTGTTGAAAGTTCCTATGCACAAATAAATCCCAGCCAGTACACAGCATTCGGGCAATGGTGATTGCTCTAGCGAGCCATTTCAGGCGCGGTTTTAGCGTAGGCGAAATCCACTGCTTACGGAGACTTAATCGTGAAGGCTCTCCTGAACGATTTAGTCGCAGTTAGCAGTTAGTTCGCTGGAGCGTTGCGCCGGCGAGTGAGCAATCACCATTGTCCGAATGCGTCCGCCTTGAATAACTTTCAACCAATTAAATAAATTTTCAGGAACTCATAAATCTCTTCTTCAGTTGGCGGACATCCTTCCAGGTGGTGGGTGAAGTGGCGGGTGCAGTGGCCGATTCCCAGGGTGCCTTCCTGGTTTCGGTAACCTTGACCGATGGAGATTCGGGTGGTCAGGTTTGAAAGGAGACCTTCTTGCTTCAGGCGGTCAAGGGCAGGAATCAGGTTGCCGTAACAGGCGCTGCAGGATTCTACTTCTTCTACAGCGTCGGCAAGCTCTACCACTTTCCGTGACTTGGGAATGGGGGCACCGGGGTTACCGTCGAGGGCGTGGATTTCTGCCTGGCGGATGTCGGCGCAGCCAACACCAAGGGTGGCAGCCTTTGTGATGTAGGGAACCTCTTCTACCTGGTAGTACATCATGTCGCAAACGTAGGCATCCATAAGAACCGGATCCACAGCTGCCAGAACGCGGTTCATCTCTACGGGGTTGCCGCCATCTTCGAAATCCAGATCGCCGCAAATGTTGTCTACCACGATGAAATCCTGGTGGATAGCAAGGCCCAGGTGGGCAATGGGGTCATGAAGACCTAATGCGTGGAAACGGCGCTTCTCAGAATTAGGAAGAAGACCTTTCATGTTCTTCAATGCACAGGTGATTTTGGTCTGACAGTGACCTTTTAGTACCGGAACATTAATAAGGAAGTCCAGGTCAAGGACACTTTTGCAGATGTTTAAGGTCATATCGCTACATTGTACAGGCACACCCTTTTCCTTTTGCATGTCAAGGAACGGAACGTTATATTTTTCACAGAGGGACTTGAAACCACAGACTTCGTAGGATTCGGAGGTCTTATCTCCTACCCAGGAACCTTCCATGATCACCAGATTGGAAAACCCTTTTTCCTGAAGATATTCTACGATTCCGGCGACTACCTCTGGGTGAGTGGTGCCGCCCCAGTAGGCTTCCATGGGGGCGACCAGGTTTGGCTTGATGCCGATCCGCATATTGTACAAACCAAATTCTGAATTCTGTTTTTCCACAGAATCCGAAGAATAAAAACAGTCCACTTCTGCTTCAGAGTTGTCAATAAGACTGCTCTTTGTTTCAAACTTCTTCTCTATCTCTCCTGCCAGATCACACGCCTCCAGCAGTTCTTTCGTCATCTCCTTATATTCAGTTCCGCATTTTATAAAAATCTGATTCTTCTTCATTTCCGGATCAGTACTCCTTTTTCTCCATAATCTTTATGGATATTGTACAGGAAATCAGAAGCATTAGCAACATAAGAACAAACAGCATCGCCAGACAGACTGGGATTCCAAGGTTCCAAATGCGCAGGCCCAGATTTTTCAGACTTGAAAAATCCACTTTCATTTTCTGGCATAGTTCTACGCCAATCCATCCTACAGCCATGATGCCAAATACAAGAATAAGCAGCACCAGCCTTCCTGTAGAGCTTCCATATTTCAACTGTACCGGAAACACAACCGCATTTGCAAAAACAGCAAGAAAAAGACCGGCAGCTGCAGAAGCGATCAGTTCTTCCCAAGACACCATATGATATCCGGAAGCATTTACGCCAATTGCAATTGCAACAGCAACAGCCCACAATACCGTGACCATCCCTGCACCCAGCAGATACTTCTCCTTCACATATTCTTTCCTGCTGATAGGAAAAGTAAAAATATAAGGCATACCATTATCCATATCATCACTTGCTATGGTATTCAGTGCCATAACAGCAGCCAGAACAGACACATAACTGATTAGAAAAGAAGGACCTGCGGAAGTACTAAGGAAACAGAAAATGGCTATAATATATACGCCAATGAACGCTTTCATGTTTCCCCTCATAATTTCCATGTCTTTTACAAACATACCTTTCATAATACTTCCCCCTTGATCATCATGGTAATAACCTTGTCCACAGACCCACGTTCTATTGCAAGCTGCGGGTAGTTCTCCGCATAAAATGCACGCTCATCTGTGAGACAGCTGTAACCGTACTGCTCCTTCTTCACCTTGAGAATATGCTGCTTATCAAGCAATTCATATTGCTTCTCGTCAGCCTTGATAAGACCATATTCATCCAGCAGCACATCTGTATTCTCATGAAGCACGATCCGGCCCTTATCAATCATATAGATATCATCACACAGGCTCTCCAGATCTGAGGAAATGTGGGAGCTGATCAGAATACTTCTTCCTTCCGTCTCCATATATTCCCGAAGGAGTTCCAGAATGCTGTCCCTGGCAATCACGTCCAGACCGGCTGTAGGCTCATCCAGAACAAGAAGCCTGGCATCAAAGCTGGTGGCTGTCAGCACTTTTAACTTTGCTTTCATTCCTGTGGAAAACTCTTTTAGCTTCTTATCCATGGGGATGGAAAACAGGCTGCACCGCTTCTCAAACATCTCCCGGTCAAATTTCTCATAAGTCTCTGTCAGAATATGCACAATCTGTTTCACGGTCAGACAATTGGAAAAACCGCTGTCAGAAAGTGTCGCGCCTATATCCGCTTTCTCTTTTTGGGAAATCTGCTCCATATCCTTATTAAACAGACGAATCTCTCCTGCATCAGAATGAACCAGGCCCAGAATAACCTTAAAGGTAGTAGACTTCCCTGCTCCATTGGCTCCGATCAGACCGGTGATCTGTCCTTCTTCTATTTCCATACTTACATCCAGGGAAAATCCAGGATAATTCTTCTGCAAATTCTTCAAACTCAGTAGCATATCTACTCCTCCATAATAAGCTCAAACAGTTCCCGGATCTCTTCCTCAGACAATCCGCTGACCCGCGCTTTCCGGATCACTTCCTCCAGTTCTGTCTCAATCTCCCGCTTCCGCTCTTCCATAAGAAGCCCCTGGTTATTCTTAGCGATAAAGCTTCCTTTCCCATGCACCGTAACCACGAACCCCTCTTCCTCCAGAAAGTCATACGCCTTCTTCACCGTAAGAGCACTAATCTTCAGCTCCTTCGCCAAAGTTCTCACAGAGGGAAGCATTTCCTCTTCCTTTAACGTCCCGTCAATGATCATCGCCTTGATCTGATCTGTGATCTGCTCATAAATTGGCTGCATCGACGAGTGATTAATTATGATCTTCATGTGACTCCTCCTTATATAAACAGTATATAACAGTATTATACTGTTGTCAAGTGTTATGCGCTGTTTATTTCCACTTAATTCATAGTTACTTTGAACAATCAGCCTGGAATGGGCAGTGTGTTGCGGATAGTTCGTCAAAAAACGGGATTTTATGAGTATAGCGCAGGTTCCATAAACACTGTCTGAGCCCAGCAGGGGCGAGTTTGTTTATGGAACCTGCAATCGACGACGGAGTAAAATCCCGTTTTTTGACGTTGTCCGCAACACACTGTCCCTCCCAGGCGTCCGCCTTCGCCACACAAAAAAAGACGTGCATACCTGAGTCTAAACTCACATACACACGCCAATATTTTTATTCAGCTTTATTAAACACTTCTTTATCCACAGCCCCATTCTGGCAAGCCACAATGGTCGTACAAACAGCATCACCTGTAATATTAACCGCTGTTCTCGCCATATCCAGAATACGGTCAATACCCATGATAATACCGATTGCCTCAACTGGAAGACCAACAGAATTAAATACCATAGTCAAAGTAACAAGTCCAACACTTGGAATACCTGCGGTACCAATGGAAGCCAGTGTGGCTGTTCCGATTACTGTAATATAATCCATAGGAGTCAGCTGGATTCCAAAAGCCTGGGCAGCGAACATAACCGCAACACCCTGCATGATCGAAGTACCATCCATGTTGATAGTCGCACCAAGAGGAATGGTAAAAGAAGAAATCTTCTTGGAAACACCCATCTTCTTGTACAGCGTATCAATAGAAAGCGGAATAGTCGCATTAGAGGTTGCAGTGGAAAAGGCAAAGGCCATAACCGGGAAAAACTTTCGGATAAACTTCACCGGATTCAGGCCCGTGAACAGCTTCAGCAAAATCTGGTATACACCAAAACACTGGATTGCCAGAGCGATCAGAACTGCGATCATATATTTTGCCAGAGGCACAAATGCGCTGAAACCAATGGTTGCAAAGGTTCTTGCGATCAGACTGAATACACCAATGGGAGCCAGACTCATAACCATCATAGTCATTTCCATCATAATATCATTAAACTGGCTGATAAAATTGGAAACGGTCTCCGCACGCTCCCCAAGCTTTGCCAGGATCACACCAATGATCAAAGCAAACACTATAATCTGAAGCATTTCCCCACTTGCCAGGGACTTGATGGGGTTATCCGGAATGATATTGAGAATAGTCTGAACCAGAGAGGTGGACTCCATAGTCTCAATATCGGAAGCATTTACCTGGATCTTACTCATATCAAGACCAATTCCCGGTCTCAAAAGAGTTCCGATTCCAAGGGCAACTGCAACTGCCACCGCTGTTGTGACCAGATAAAATGCAAGTGTTTTTCCACCTACATTTCCCAGCTTCTTAGTATCACCAATAGCCATACTTCCACATACCAGTGAGCAGAAAACAAGAGGTACTACCAGCATTTTCATAAGGCGGATAAATCCCTGCCCAAGAACGTACAGCACTCCCTCAACGATCACATCATTTTTCACACTGCTATCCGGCACCAGGTAATGGAGAACCATTCCTGTGATTGCTCCGGCGATCAGCGCAATAAAGATCATACTGGTTAAGCTGATCTTCTTTTTCTCTTTTACATTCTTTTCTTTCTTCGCGCTCATCTTAGCCCTCCCGTTTTTCTTTCATAAATTCTTCCAGAGAATCCTTCCAGTCAGGCATCTCATATACATCGATAATGCGAAGGATGAAATTATCCAGAACTGCATATGCAGGTCTGGCAGAAGAAAGATCAGACTGCGGGGTAGGTACCGGATTCAGCTGCTCCTCTTTGCCTGCAAGGCGAAGTATCTCCTTTGCAAATTCATAACGATTGCAAACACCCTGACAGGTTGCATGATAGGTTCCGTACTCATTGGTGCGGATCAGATGCAGGATAATTCTTGCCAGATCTTTGGCACTTGTAGGGGAACCATACTGATCCTCCGCTACAGCCAGAGCTCTGCCCTGATCTGCAGCCTCCAGAACACGGTTTACAAAGTTATTTCCCTTTCCGAATACCCAGTTGCTTCGGATGATAAAGTGCTTGTGGGTAAACTCCTTCACATAATTCTCCCCGGCGCACTTGGATTTTCCGTAAACAGTCTTAGGATTTGTATTGTCAAACTCCGTGTACGGCTTCTGTGCCAGACCATCAAAAACGTCGTCTGTGGAAAGCTGCACCATCTTTGCCCCTGTTTTTCTTGCCACAAGGCTTAAGTTACGGGCGCCTAAAGCGTTTACACGAAATGCTTCCTCCGGCTGCTTCTCGCAAAGCTCTACGTCTGTGATCGCAGCACAGTTGATGATCACATCCGGACGGTTGATCTCTCCAAAATGAAGAACTTCGTCTGTTTCTGTAATATCAAGCGCATTTTTGTCTGTATTCAAAACTTCAATTTCCAACGGATCCAGCACTTCATTAATTGCCTCGCCAATCTGGCCTTCAGATCCTACGATCCATACTTTCAGCATGTTTTCTCCTCCTTTTCACACGATAAATAATATTTTAACAAGCCAGGCCATACACTGTCAAGAAAAAAGATTGCGCCCTTTTTCCAAATCTAAAAATTGAATTTCCAAAACAGCTCTTGACATCTTGAATTTCCCAGTCATACCTTGTATAATTTTTGCCAAATGAACAGGGAAGGATTCAGAATTATGAAAAGAAAAGTAGGGAAACGAAAAAAGCAGCTGCAACAAAAATATTTCTTCCGAAAACTTCTTCTTACAGAAGGGATCCTGATCATTGCAGCAGTTATTATACTGGGAGGAGTTTTCCTCGTAAAAAGGATACGGGAAAATGTAAATACAGTTTCCATGGTTGAGGAAGCCAGCGGTCTGGACATGGATGACTCCAATTCTCTTGCCGCTGTAAAAGCCGCAATGGCAAGACCGGCAGAATTTTCTCCTAAATGCGTAGATTCCACCAGCCCATCTTTATACATAGAAACCACAGACATTGAGGTGGACGGACAGATACTTGCCAATACTTCGGATTATACCTCCACAGATACCCACTCCTTCGATGCCGGGATCAGCTACACAGATGTGGATGGAATCGTCACCTTCCGCGGAAACAATTTCCGCGACACTGCAGCCTATGGCAATACACAGATTAAAAATGGAAAAATCCAGGATCTCTGGACAGCAAAAACCGGCTCTATTACTTACGGCGATGCCACCTGGTCCGGAAGCGGCTGGACCGGACAGCCTCTTATGGAAAAATGGTCCCAAGAAGTAAAGAAGTCCATGAATATGTACGACTGGGCAAAGGAAAAAGACGATCTTGTGGAAGTGATCTATGCCTGCATGGACGGCTATGTATATTTTCTGGATCTGGAAACCGGCGAGGCTACCAGAGATCCCCTTTACCTTGGTTTCACCTTCAAAGGAGCAGGTGCACTTGATCCCAGAGGTTATCCAATTATGTATGTCGGCGCAGGTTATGACAGCAATGAAGGCACTGCCAGGGTCTTTGTTGTGAATCTTCTGGACTGCAGTGTGATGTATACCTTTGGAAATAATGATGAATTTTCCCTTCGCGGAAATTTAAGCTACTTTGATTCCTCCGCCCTTGTGGATGCTGCCACAGATACCCTGATCTATCCAGGAGAGAACGGAATTCTTTATCTGATCAAACTGAATACCAGTTATGCCCCGGAAGCAGGCACCTTGTCCATCAATCCGGATCATATTGTGAAATGGCGCTACTACGGAACACGTACCAGCGTAGGTTCCTACTGGCTTGGCATGGAGGACAGCGCAGCCATCTATGACGGTTATCTTTTTATTGCTGATAACGGCGGCAATCTGATGTGCCTGGATCTGAATACCCTGCAGCTTGTATGGGTTCAGGATATTCTGGATGACTCCAACTCTACTCCCGTTTTGTCTGTGGAGGACGGACACCTTTACCTGTATGTCAGCACCTCTTTCCGCCTGGGCTGGCGAAGCAGCACCACTGCAGAGGTTCCTGTCTGGAAAATTGATGCGGAAACAGGAGAGATCATCTGGCAGACCTCTTACGACTGTTCCTCCGAGGACAGTGTTTCAGGCGGTGTACAGTCTACCATCGCTGTTGGAAAAGAAGAATTGTCGGATAACATTTATGTGACAGTTGCCAGAACCGGCGGACAGGCACAAGGTGTACTTGCATGCATTGATAAAAATACCGGGAAAGTAAACTGGGAACATGAATCTGCCTATGCCTGGTCTTCACCTGTATGTGTATACAATCCGGATGGCAGCGGAAAGGTTCTCTACTGCAACAGCACAGGACATATTTATCTTCTGGATGGAAAAACAGGAGATGTTCTTGACTGCCACCAGATCAGTGAGGGAGTCATCGAAGCATCTCCTGCTGTATATCAAAGTTATATGGTTGTGGGAACCAGAGATTGTAAAATATGGGGGATGGAACTGCAGTGATGCGGTTCCTCCCCCATTTTATTTATGCGATAGGCGAAACAAAAGTTCGTGCTTGCACGAAAAACCTTGGCGACTGCCGCGATAACGAGAAAAACTTGCAGAGCGTGTTTTGTCTCATTTACTCGATAGGCGAGCCAAACTCGCGCAGCGTATTTATCGCGTTTACTCCGATTTAATCGCCCAGCGCATTTTCGTAGACCGTGCGCGTCCATTCTGGGCACATTCCTGGGCTGACGGACGGATCACATCTCTGGAATAATCGGAATAAATTCCCTCCTTGTATCCAGCCTTCAGCGCTTTCTTCACCAGCTTATCCTCTCCTGAATGGAACGTAAGGATTGCTGCTCTTCCTCCGGGCTTCAGTGCTCCCGGCAGCTTCTCCATAAACTCATACAGAACCTCAAACTCCCGGTTCACATCAATCCGAAGGGCCTGGAAGGTACGCTGGCAGGTCTTTTTGATGGTCTCCTTCTTCTCTTTTTCCGGAAGGAAATCCAGAGTTTTCTCAATGACCTGGCGAAGCTTTGTGGTGGTATTCATGTGGTTTCCCTTGCGTATCTCATCTGTGATTGCCTTGGCAAGCTCCTCACAGTATGGCTCGTCTGAATTTTCATAAAGCATTCCTGCAAGCTCATCCCGGGTAATATGTTCCAGGCGCTCTGCCGCACTGATCCCGGCTTCCTGATTCAGGCGCAGATCCAGAGGTCCGTCTGCTTTGAAGGAAAAACCTCTCTTGGGATTATCAATCTGCATGGAGGACACGCCGAGATCAGCAAGAAGGAAATCAAAACCTCCCACTTCTTTGGCAATCTCATCAACAGTACAGAAATTCTGAAGTTTAATGGTCAGAATATCCTCACCAAAGCCAAGATCTTCCAGTCTTTTCTTTGTCTTGGCGGCTTCCTCATGGTCTACGTCAGTGGCATACATATGCCCCTGTCCCTGCAGGCACTGAAGCATTGCCTTTGTATGGCCACCGTAGCCCAGTGTGGCATCAAAGCCAGTCTGTCCTGGTTTGATCTCCAGAAAATCAATAATCTCTTTTACCATAATAGAAATATGCATACCTGCCGGGGTATTCCCTTTCTGCATTACATGCTGAATGGTATCCTGGTATTTCTCCGGCTGAAGTTCTTTATATTTCTCCTCAAATTTCTTCGGGTATCTGCCTTTGTAGCGCACTCTGCGCTTATGAGGCTGCTGCCCCTCCTGCACACTCTGCGCATTCTCATGCTGTCTGTTCTCTTTTTCCTGTGACATTCTGATCTCCTGTATCTTTTTATCTGTTGCCATCTACCAATTTCGCAGAAAAATTCTTTATGCCGAAATTCTCATCCATTTCGTAAACAGCAACTTTCATTTGCTAATTCTGCCGCATCATCACATCAATGTTTACAGCCTACAACAAACATCTTCTGTAATTACCCTTGCTTCCGTTTTTCCAATTCCATACTGATTTTCGAAACAAACAGATCAAACGCCACGTCATTCTTTCCGCTGTTGATCACAATATCAGCCTTGGAACGCGTGGGCTCTACATAAAGGTAATGCATGGGTTTCACTGTATTTAAGTACTGTTTAATAATTCCATTCAAGTCTCTTCCCCGCTCTTCCACATCACGAGAAATCCGGCGGAGGATACGCTCATCGGCGTCAGCTTCCACATAGACCTTAATATCAAGAAGCTCACGCACTCTGGGATCTGCCAGAAGAAGGATTCCCTCCACAAGGATCACCGGACTTGGGGTGATATGAAGGATCTTGTCGGAACGGTTATGTTGGGAATAATCGTAAACCGGACAGTCAATAGCTTTCCCCTGCCTCAGAAGTTTCAGATGCTCCACCAGAAGCTCTGTCTCCAGGGAATCCGGATGGTCGTAATTCACAGTCACACGCTGCTCAAAAGGGATTCCATCCTGTCTGCGGTAATAATTGTCGTGATAAAGGACTACTACGTCATCTCCAAAACGCTTTTTAATTCTGTTTGTAAAAGTAGATTTACTGGAGCCGGAGCCGCCGGCAATTCCTATAATAAGACTTTCCATATTCTTCTCCTACCTGTCAAGATCAAATTCTTCCGGCATAAATCTCGGACAAATGTTCTCTGAGGTACAAATTACAGTTGAGGAAAGACGGGTACCAATGGCACATGCCTCTCTCATTGTTTTTCCATAGGTAAGGCCTACGCACACACCTGCAAAAAAGGCATCTCCCGCGCCTGTGGTGTCAACCACATCTACCTTCATAGCTGGGTAAACGCCCCATTTTCCTTCCTGATCTGCATAAGCTGCACCATCACTTCCCATGGTAATCACCATCTTTGGAATATGGGCGGACTGGATCCTTTTTGCCAGACACCGGGCCATTTCTTCAGGCTTCAGGTCACCGTAATCCTCAGAAAACAGGATGCCCGCTTCCTGCTGGTTGCATACAAAGCAGGCTGTCCGCCTTAAAAAGTCACGTCTTTCAATGGCAATGGTCATATTCGATACAAGAGCGTATACTTTTTTGCCGTATTTCTCTGCATAGTGAAAAGTCTTCTTCACAATTTCCTTGTCAATATCGATCTCGATCACAACGCTGTCCGCATCCTGGAAAATTTCATCTCCGTGTTCATCCAGGATCTGCTCTATCGGACGATGGTCCGGACGTTTGGAAATAGATGCCACCACATCTCCGTCCTGGTCAAAGACAGCCAGCCAGGTTCCCATGCCGTTTTTTACCTTACGCATATATCTGGTATCTACTTTATGACGCTCCAGTTTGCGGATCACATCATCCCCCATAGCGTCGTCATCTACCAGACTGACAAAGGTTGGTTTCAACTCTATATTGGCAATATCTTCCACTACATTTCTTCCAACACCGCCATGGATCTGCTGGATCACACCGGCATTTCTTCCTCCAGGAATAAATGGTGCTGTGGAATAACCTTTCACATCGATAAAAACATCACCAATTACAACAATTCCCATATTATAACTTTTCTCCTTTGTTACGTTATATCTTTTGGTTTGCGCTGCCTCTTATGAAACCCGCACTTCCTTGCGGCTACATACCGGCTATGATTTCCGTCACCAGCTTTTTAAAAGATTTCGCCACTCTGTCTGCAGTCTCCTGAACCTCCTTGTGGTTCAGCTCCTGCTTCGAAATGCCAGCTGCCATGTTGGTGATACAGGAAATTCCGCACACTTCAATTCCCATATGACGGGCTGCCATTGCTTCACATGCAGTGCTCATTCCAACTGCGTCACCGCCCCATATAGCTGCCATTCTCACTTCAGCCGGAGTTTCATAGGCAGGACCTGTAAACTGCACATATACACCCTCCTGGAGATCTATACCGCATTTTTCTGCACTGGCACGGATCACCTCTCGCAATCGTTTGCTGTATACCTCACTCATATCCGGAAATCTGCTTCCCAGTTCCTCAATGTTCGGTCCGATCAGCGGACTCGGAATTCCTGTGGTAATGTGATCGGTGATCATCATAAAATCACCTGGTTTAAAATTCGGATTCACTCCACCGGCTGCATTTGTAAGAAACAGCTTCTTCGCCCCCATCATGCCCATCAATCTTGTGGGAAGAACTACATCCGTCATTAAATAGCCTTCATAGTAATGCACTCTTCCCTGCATGATCACAACCGGCACATTTTTCACATATCCAAATACAAATCTGCCTTTGTGGCCTGCAACTGTGGAGGTTGGAAAGCCCTCAATCTCTGTATAGTCAATGGTGGTTTCGATCTGGATCTCATCTGCATAATCTCCAAGGCCGGATCCCAGGATCAGCGCCACTTCCGGTTTAAAATCTGTCTTTTTTCTAACACTTGCAAGGCAAGTCTCTAATTTCTGATATAAATCGCTCATGTACACCTTCTCCTTTATCTGCAGCTATCCGGCTTATTGCCAGGACAGCTTATAACATTATTTTCATATAAACAGAAAGCCTTCAATACCATGCGTTTTGCCATAGTCTTGTTTTCCGTTTATACGTTGCCGATTTTCTCATCAACAGTCTGCTTTAGCCTTTCGTACTGCTCCCTGTCGATGTAGATCTGATTGCCTTTTTTCACGATCAGCTGTTCTGCTTGAAACTTCTTGATGGCGCGGCTGATGCTTTTCAGGCAAAGGCCTGTCTCATCTGCCAGATTCTGCCGGCTTTCGCCGATGCATAAAATGTCATTTTTGTTATATTTTTCGAACCATTCCGAGAAAAGTACAGCTAATCTGTCAGCCCCTTCCAAAAACAGGTACAGACGGTTCCGCCGCTCTTCCTCCAACAGGGACGCACAGGTAAGCTTTGCCTCCAGGCGAAAAGCTTCCGTATCTGAATAAATCCATTTCTCATACTGCGCTCTTGGAAGCTTGGTAACGATACACTCTGTCTCTGTCTGCAGGGTGGTCTGGTAGGTGTCCTGTCCCAGGATCACCTCCATACCACCAAGCGCAATGAGATTCATAGGCTTCATAAAATCATAGGCAATGCCGGAAATCCGGTAATCTGTGGCTTTTACTCTTCCTCTGGCAACAAAGAAAATCGTATCTGCCGGTTCATTTTCCCTGATAAAAGTAGTTCCGGCTTCCATTATCTCACTCTGAAACAGGTCCATAAGCCATAATGGCGCAGTACGGAAATAAGCTTCAAATTGTTTCTGTTTCTCACGTTCCAGTTCACGAAGGAATGGAAGTACATCGTGTAAATAGGTGTGTTTCATATGATTTCCTCATCTTCTGCCATGTGCTGCAAATCATTTGTTTCTATCCGGCTTCTGCCGCAAAAGCAAACAATCCACCGGATATACAACCGCTATCCAACAGCTGCTTTTCTATTTTAGCATAATTTCTCAAGAATGGAATGTCCGATAGTTTCTTCCGGCATTTTCACGTCAAAATTATCTGCCACTGATGCGCCAATAACGGAAAAAGTATCTTCGTTTTCAAAGGCACCCCCCTCTTTCATGGTCTTGGAATAAGCCAGGAAGGGAACATACTCTCTGGTATGGTCAGTGCCGCTATAGGTGGGATCATTCCCGTGATCTGCGGTAAGAATAAGAAGGTCATCCTCCCGAAGCTCTTCCAAAAGAACGCCCAGGTTCTTGTCAAACTTCTCGATTTCTTTGCCGTAGCCTTCCACATTTCGTCTGTGTCCCCACAGGGCATCGAAATCAACCAGGTTCACAAAGCAAAGTCCCCTGAAGTCTTCTTTGCAGATTTGGATGGTCTGCTCCATACCGTGTACGGAGCTATCAGAATGATAGGTCTTTGTGATTCCTTCGCCGCAGAAAATATCGTTGATCTTCCCTACACCGATCACATCCAGCCCATTATCCTTTAACGCATTTAATGCAGTCAGACCTGTTGGCTTCAAAGCATAGTCATGACGATTACTGGTTCGCCTGAACTCACCTTTCTTTTTGCCAACATATGGTCTGGCGATGACACGGCCTACACGCCATTCATCCTTCAGTGTAATTTCTCTTGCAATCTCGCAGCAGCGATACAAATTCTGAAGATCAAAGGTTTCCTCATTTCCGCAGATCTGAAGAACAGAGTCGGCTGAAGTATACACGATCATGGCACCTGTATTGATTTCTTCTTCCCCAAGCTCTTCAATGATCTCCGTTCCGCTGGCGCTCTTGTTTCCAATCACGCGCTTGCCGCAGCGCTTCTCCAGTTCCGCGATCAGCTCCGGCGGAAAGCCAGTGTCTGTGAAAGTCTTAAACGGCTTCTCTGTCTTAATTCCCATCATTTCCCAATGGCCGGTCATGGTATCCTTGCCATTGCTGGCTTCGCTTACGCGCATGTAACGGCCAATCGGCTTCTCCACACCTTGCATATTTCCTGCCGGATGAAGATTTAACATTCCAAGCTTCTTAAGATTTGGTATTTCCAGGGAGCCCATTTTATCCAGAATATGTCCGAATGTATCCACTCCCACATCCCCGAATTTCTCTGAATCCGGCATGGCACCGATTCCCAGAGAATCCAGAACGATCACGAAAATCCTTTCATATTTTTTCAAAATAAAATCCCTCGTTTCCAATATTTTATCCTTTTATTCCCAGTTCAGAATACAATCTCGCTTTCACCTCATCAGTGGCAAATGCCGTATCCACTGCATTCTTCATCATCAGCCGTATCTCTTCCTCCTGAATGCCATACGTGTTCTGGATGAACTGAAGCTCTTTGGTAAGGCTTGTGTTGCTCACTGTACGGTTGTCCGTGTTTATGGAAACCTTCAATCCTGTGTTCAGAAATTCCCGGATGGGATATTCTGACGGACTGTTTACCGCTTTTGTCTGAAGATTGCTGATAGGACACATTTCAATTCCAATGCCTCTGTCAGCCAGCTCTTTTTGAATATTATAATGGCCTCGCATGGCGATTCCATGTCCGATCCTGCCGGCTCCCGCTTTTACAGCATCCACAATGTTCTGTACGCTTCCACACTCTCCTGCATGAAGGGTAAAGGGCATTTCCAGCTTACGGGTGTTCTGAAAAAGCTCCATAAACTGTGCCATGGGATATGCTGCTTCCGCACCTGCCAGATCCGCTGCACACACACCATAGCCCAGATATTCACGGGCTGTTTTTATCATCCGGCTGTTGTCCTCCTGGCTGTGATGACGCATGGCACAGGTAATCACACCAAACTCCGTTCCAAAATCTGCTCTGCCCCGCTCAAGGCCTTTTAATACTGCCTCGATCACAGCACGGCAGTTCATTCCGGAGGTCTCTGAAAGAAGAGGTGCAAAACGGATTTCTGCGTAGCGTACATTTTCCTGGCTCATGGTGCGAAGTACGTCGTAGCCAGCTGCCTCAAGCCCTTTTTCATCCATAATACACTGACCCGGAAGCGAAAATTTCTCAAGGTATTCTGCAAGGCTTGTGCAGTCATCAGACACGCTAAGCTCTTCCGGCTGTACCCTTCTTCCCAGCTGGCTCTCCATGAACTCCCGGCTTAAAGACCCGTCCAGATGACAGTGAAGCTCTGCCTTGGGTAGTGCTTTTAATTGTTCGATTGTCATAATTTTTTCTCCTGCAATTCTTTATGCTGCTTTATAACTGCCGGATTCAATGCCAGATCACTCTGTTTTCGGCATTTTCCGACATACTTCATAATACTATTCTCCAGTCAGCAGCTTTCATGCCAGATTAGAAGGTCCGAAGCCTAACGGCAGGAGTTCTTTTAGTGTATACACATCATAATGCTCTTTGTCCACCGCCAGAATGACCTGGAAGGTTTCCGGGTTGCAAAACTCCATCATGACCTGTCGGCACACGCCGCAGGGAGCTGCATATTCTGTGAGCACGCCAGCCTTACCGCCGACAACACAGATAGCCTGAAAATCCTTCACCCCTTCGCTTACTGCCTTAAAAAAGGCGGTACGCTCCGCACAGTTTGTGGCTGTGTACCCGGCATTTTCAATGTTGCAGCCTGTGTAAACCTGCCCATTTTTTGCAAGGAGGGCTGCGCCTACTTTAAAATTGGAATATGGTGTATAGGAATATTTCAGCTGGTGGATTGCTGTATCAATCAGCTGGTTGATCATCTCTTTTTCCATTTTCACACCTCTTTCTTATTCATTAACATTTTCTGATTGTCTCCGACAACATCACTCTCTTCTCAATGAGCGTCGTTATAATCTGACCAATTCCAGGGACAGCATCTGTTCACCTTTACAGTCAATAAACAAATCAATATCCTGTAGCTTTCTCATTCTTTACAATCTTTATAATCCGGCTGGTTCCCAGTCGGTCTGCACCAAGTGCAAGGAACTTCTCTGCATCCTCCAGGGAAGAAATTCCGCCTGCTGCTTTCATTTTTACATTTGGTCCGATATGTCGGGAGAAAAGCTCAATGTCTGCAAAGGTTGCACCTGCACCGCCAAAACCGGTAGAGGTCTTAATATAATCTGCGCCTGCTTCTGTTACAATCTGGCACATTTTAATTTTTTCCTCATCTGTGAGGAAGCAGGTTTCAATGATAACTTTCAGGATTTTGTCACCGCATGCAGCTTTTAAGGTGCGGATCTCGTTCTCAATCAGGTCATATTTCTGATCTTTCAGCCAGCCGATATTGATTACCATATCGATTTCGGAAGCACCATTTGCAAGAGCATCTTTTGTTTCAAATTCCTTGGCTGCTGTTGTCATGTAGCCATTTGGGAAACCGATAACCGTGCACACTGCCATTTTTCCATTCATGTATTCTGCTGCCTGTTTTACATAGCTTGGCGGAATGCATACGGATGCAGTTCCGTATTCCATCGCATCGTCACAAATCTGTTTGATTTCTTCCCAGGTAGATGGCTGGAGAAGAAGGGTATGATCCACATGTTTTAAAATCTCTTTTACGTCCATTTATTTTCCTCATTTCTGTTGTCTCTTTATATTGCCCGAAATTACTGTATCGCAATTTACTGGCAGGATTCATATCTGTTCTTTATTTGATTGTCTAGTACATCGAATATTAAGTAACTGCAAGATGTTCGTCACAATTTGTGGGAGATTTCGCCCGAATGAGGGCGCCGTAATGGGCTACGGCAACCGAATTCAGGCAAAATGTAACGCAAAGTGGGGCGTGCAGATTGCGATGTCACGGTCTTAATTCGACGAATCCTCCCGGATCAGCTTTCTCACAGCTTCAACAGCCACCTGGATTGCCATATCTGTATCATGCACAACCGGATTATCCAGTCCCAGCTTCTCTCTTTCCTGATTTGCAAGCACCAGGAAACAGGAGCCAGCTCTGGCACGAAGCTTGCCAGCTGCAATAAAAAGCGCTGCAGATTCCATCTCGGAAGCAAGACAGCCCATTTTCTTCCAGGCCTCCCATTTGTTGAGCAGCTCATAACCAACTGGCATTGCTTCAGGCTCATGCTGTCCGTAAAAAGCGTCTTTGCACTGGACAACACCTGTATGACAGGAAAGTCCTTTTTCTTTCGCAGCTGCCACAAGGGCGTTTGTCACGTCCAGATTAGCTACTGCCGGATACTCTATGGGGGCATATTCCCGGCTGGTTCCCTCCATACGGATGGCACCTGTGGCAATTACGATATCTCCGCTTTTTACCTCAGGCTGCATACCGCCGCAGGTTCCAATGCGGACAAAAGTATCTGCGCCGCACCGGGAAAGCTCTTCCATGGCAATGGAGGCAGACGGTCCGCCGATTCCGGTGGATGTCACGCTGACTTTCACGCCGTCCAGGGTTCCTGTATATGTGATATATTCTCTGTTGTCTGCAATGAGAACCGGGTTGTCAAAATACTGGGCAATTTTCACACACCTTTTCGGGTCTCCCGGCATGATTACGTAGCGGCCAACTTCCCCCTTTGCAACCTGGATATGATACTGCCTGCTGGCATCTTCAGAATAGTTTTTCATAGTGTCACCTCTGTCCTTTATCGTACGGAATACCTTCCGCCTTCGGCGCTCTGGAATTCTTGGATACAAACACCAGAACGATCAGGGAAATAATATATGGGAACATGTTGTATAATGTGCTGGGAAGCTTCAAGGCTACCAGCGCATCAAATCCTGTGTATACGTTTGACAGCGCACGGAAAAGACCGAACAGAAGGGCTGCCAGTCCGATGTTTACCGGCTTCCACTGTCCGAAGATCATAACAGCAAGTGCAAGGAAACCAAAACCAGCAACTCCGTTCTCAAATTTCCACTCACTTACACCGGCAGTGATATAAACCAGTCCCCCAAGACCGCCAAGTGCGCCGGAGATCAAAACGCCTGCGTAACGCATTTTAAAAACATTGATACCTACCGAATCGGCTGCCTGTGGATGCTCACCACATGCCATCAGACGAAGTCCAAATCTGGTCTTATAAAGTACCACATAAGAAGCAAGGAGGATCAGCAGTGCAAAAAGCATGAACCAGCTGAATTCAAATTTTCCAATTCTTATCAGAAACGCTTTCTTAGCCACCTTGTAGGCAACTGTGGAAGAAACGTTGTCTGGGTTTTCTGCCATGTTGATGGCTCTTACGATAACAACAGCTGCAGCCGGTCCAAGAAGATTCAGGGCCGTACCAACCAGTGTCTGGTCTGCATTGAAATGAATGGCAGCCACACCAAGGAGCAGGGAAAATATCATTCCCACAAGTACACTGGCCAGAACCACCAGAAGGATCACAACTGGTGCCGGAGCGGAATCCGGAAGATATTTCATCATCAGGGCACCGCCAAGTGCACCCATAACCATAATTCCCTCAAGACCGATGTTGATGACACCGCTGTGCTCGGAAAAACAACCGCCAAGTGCTACGAGAATCAATACAGAAGCAAATATTAATGTATACTGAATCAATAATAACATTATTTTTCTCCTCCTTTTGCAGCTTTTTTCTCATCTCTCTTATCGAGATAACGGTTTAACCAGAGTTTGAAGAAGAATACAAATCCACACAGATAAATGATAAACGCGGAGATCAGATCAGAGATCTGTGCACAATACATGGTCTTATCCACATAGCTTCCACCACTTGTAATATGCTGGATAAAATAAGAGGAAAAAATTGCTCCGATGGGGTGAAGGCCGCCAAGGAAGGCTGCTGCGATTCCATTAAAGCCCATGCCCGGAACGGTTGTCTGCTGAACCATCCAGGTCTCAATTCCGCTGAGATAGAAAACAGCCGCACCAAGTCCTGCAAGACCGCCAGCGATCATCATGGTTACAATGGTATTTCTCTTCTCTTTCATGCCGCAGTATTTTGCAGCATTTTTGTTCATACCTGTTGCGCGAAGCTCAAAACCGAATTTTGTTTTTTCCAGAAGTACCCACACTACGATTGCCATTACCACAGAAATAATAAGACCGATGGATACGAATTTGTTTCCGGAAAAGATCTCATCCAGTCCACAGTTGGGAAGAAGAGCACTCTTATTGCCGCTGGAAAGATCTACAGTGTATGGAGTAGACTCGGATTTCACCTGGGTAAGAATCATATTCACCACATACAGGGAAATCCAGTTCAGCATGATACAGGAAATAACTTCGTTTACATTGAAATAAGCCTTCAGTGCACCAGAGATGCCGCCTACCAGGGCTGCGATCACGATTGCTGCGATCATGCATACATACCAGGGCATACCAAGCTTTAACGCAAAATACAGAGAAGCTCCGGCTCCAACTACATACTGTCCTGCTGCTCCAATGTTAAAAAGTCCAACCTTGTAAGCAAACAGAACGGACAGGGAACACATCAGAAGTGCGGAAGCCTTTACCAGTGTGGTTCCCATATATTTCATCATAGCCTTCTGGCTTGGATAGTAAAAATAATTCTTGATAATTGCGGTAATCGCACCTGCAGCTCCTGCAGGATTGATAATAAGAAGTACCAGATAACCGATGAGAAGACCAATCACAATGCATAAAAGAGAGGCAATGATGGTCTGAACCGCATTGTTTCTCAGAATGCTTTCTTTCTTTTTGGATTCATTATTCATTGCTCTTCGTCTCCTTTCTCTTTGATCCAGCCATGTAAAGGCCAAGTTCCTCTACGGTTACTTTCTTCGGATCAAATTCTCCTACGATTTCTCCTTCGTACATTACCAGAATCCGGTCTGATACATTCATAACCTCATCCAGCTCCAGGCTGATCAGAAGAACGCCTTTGCCTGCATCCCTTGCCTGTACCAGCTGTTTGTGAACATGCTCGATTGCTCCAACATCCAGACCACGGGTAGGCTGAACTGCGATCAAAAGCTCCGGATTCTTATCGATCTCACGGGCAATGATTGCTTTCTGTTGGTTTCCACCAGACATGGATCTCGCCTTGGTGATGGCACCCTGACCGGAACGGATATCGTACTGTTCGATCAGGCGGTTGGCATATTTGCGAATCTCTTTGCGTTTCAAAAAGCCCAGTTTATTGGTAAACTGTGGTTCGAAATATCTCTGAAGGACGATGTTGTCTTCCAGGGAATAATCAAGTACCAGGCCGTGTTTGTGACGGTCTTCCGGGATATGGCTCATACCGGAGGTAAGACGCTCACGGATTGGCATGTGAGTAATGTCTTTTCCATTCATAGTGATGGTGCCGCTCTTCAGTGGCTCCAGACCGGAAAGCCCATAGACAAATTCAGTCTGACCATTTCCGTCGATTCCGGCGATACATACGATCTCACCTCTGTGAACCTGAAGGGAAACGCCGTTGACTGCGTTATTCTTATGATGCTTGGAAGCAACCACCATATCCTTGATATCCAGAACAACTTCACCGGGCTTTGCTTCTTCTTTCTCTACAACGAAGTTTACGTCTCGTCCAACCATCATGGCGGAAAGCTTCTCCGGGTTGGTATCCCTGATGTCTACGGTTCCGATGCATTTTCCCTTACGAAGAACGGTACAGCGGTCTGCAACCTGCATGATCTCACCAAGCTTGTGGGTAATGAATAGAATGCTTTTGCCCTCGGCTGCCAGATTTTTCATGATCTGCATAAGCTCCTGGATTTCCTGCGGAGTAAGTACTGCGGTAGGCTCATCAAAGATCAGGATCTCGTTGTCACGGTAAAGCATTTTCAGGATCTCGGTTCTCTGCTGCATACCTACTGTGGTATCCTCGATAATGGCATCCGGATCTACAGAAAGACCATATTTTTCGGAAAGGGCCATAACCTTTTTACGCGCGCCCTCTTTCTGAAGGAAACCGTTTTTTGTGGTCTCAACACCAAGGATAATATTATCCAGAACGCTGAAGCATTCTACCAATTTGAAATGCTGATGTACCATTCCAATGCCCAGGTCATTTGCATCGTTTGGATCTTTGATCTCAACTTTCTTTCCATCTTTGTGGATCTCGCCCTCTTCCGGCTGATACAGACCGAACAGAACACTCATCAAAGTGGATTTACCTGCTCCATTTTCGCCAAGCAGAGCGTGGATTTCACCTTTTTTCAACTGAAGTGTGATATTATCATTTGCGATGATTCCGGGAAAACGCTTGGTTATTCCCAGCATTTCAATTGCATATTCACTCATCTTCGCTTTCTCCTTTTTTCATGGCAGATTCACAAACAGAACGCACAAGTGATAAAACGGTTACTGATCACTTCATTCACAAACCCCTCTCGAGCGAACAGTAATATAAGTCTTGTTATGACGGCACTTACGCAAAAAAGGGAAGTGGCCACTGCTCACTCCCCTTTTTATCACTGCATGGCCATTCTTCATGTTAAGACCAGTCTGCTTTCCTGTCGGAACCCTACCCGTGATTTATAATTGCATTTACTATGCGGAGTAGTTGGTTGTCTTATTTGATGCTGCCGTAATCATTTACTGTTATCTCAGTCTCTGGCATTGCTGTGATGTCGCTGCTTACTTCAATCTCGCCATTGTATAATTTCTTTACAAGATCTTTGTAATCATCTACAGTGAAATTGTCATCCCACTGGGTTGTCTCCATTGGGAGCTGTACATAGTTGTCTTCCGGGTTCTCAGATACAAGACCAAGATTGTCGATCTTTCCAGCGTAATCAGATTCCCAATTGCCATCCTTGATCGCATCAAGTGCAGTCTTTACTGTCGGTGCAAGACCCTTCATAGCGGAGGTAACAGTGATGTCCTCACCGATGATTCCGGACTGGTCAGAGTCAACACCGATTACCTTGCCGTCAACCTTCGCTGCTGCTTCTGCTGCAGATGTGTAGATTCCACCGCCGCATGCGAATACAACTTCAACGCCCTTGCTTCCGTACCAGGTATCCATGTAAGCTGTGATGTCTGCATCGCCGTAGAACTGTCCGCCGCATACATACTCAAGCTCAACGTCACTTGTGATTCCAAGCTCTTTGGCTGCTTCGTCTACGCCCTGAACATATCCATATCCAAAACGGGTAACAGCCGGTACAGACATACCGCCGAGGAATCCAAGATGCTTGTATCCAAGCTTCACAGCTGCATATCCAGCCATGTATCCGGAAATTTCTTCCTGATAGGTACAGCAGTAAACATTGTCTGCATTGTAGTAATCGGTCACTTCATAATCATCCGGATTGTAGGTGTATCCTTCGCCAACACCTTTCTCACAGATATCGCCTGCACTTACGTCTGGTGCAATAAACTTCACATCCGGATACATCTCAGACTGCTCTACGATAGTAGCTGCGAACATATATCCCGGAAGTACGATCACGTTAGCTCCATCTGCTACAGCCTGGTCAACACTTGCGTTACGTGCCTCATCAGAGTCGCTCTCTGGTTTATAATAGTTGAACTCAGAACCATTCTCTTCGGACCACGCCTTACATGCCTCGTAAGTGGTCTGGTTAAAGCTCTGGTCTGTAATATCACCAGAGTCAGTTACCATGGCGATCTTCATATCTCCATCCTCAGCCTTCACCTCTGTCACTCCGTAAGCTGGTGCAAGGGAAAGTGCCATTGCACCTGCAAGAACCATAGCTGCAATTCTTTTCTTCATATTATTTTTCCTCCTTTTTTGAAATTGGCTTTGTTATCTCTACAATGACATATGTCTCACTTTTAAAACAGGACACATGTCCCTTTTTCTATATTTATTTTCATTTTCGTACAAAAAGGAGATTTTTTCAAGTGTTTTTTAGTATATTTTTTTATATTTGATTTTTTGTTAAAAGACATATGTCTCTTTTTTTATTTTCCGTATCATATATTTTGCCTTAATGATATTTATGCATCCGCACATTATAGCTGACGCATAAGATCACAGTAGCTCCGCTCCATGCTGCAATCTCTGCAAAGAAAATACCGTCCTGCCCGATAAAATGGGGAAGAATCAGCGCAGCACTGATACGCATGACAAATTCAGCCATACCACTTACCATAGGCATTAACGTATCTCCCAGTCCCTGCAGCGCAGATCTGTACACATACAGGAAGTACAACACCCAGAGCATGGCAGCCATAATAGAAAGGTATTTAAAAGCAATTGCAAGTACCTCCTGTGTCTGCTGCGGTTCACCTGAGATGAAAAGTGAGAGGATATTTTTTCCAAATAAAAACATGGCAGCAGAAATGATCAGTGAGGTAAGCAGGGAAAGCAGCATACTGCTGCGGACACCTTTCCTGATCCTGTCGATCCTTCTGGCTCCCAGATTCTGGCCCACATAAGTAACGATGGCATATCCATAAGAAATCGCTGCCATTTCCAACAGACCATAAAGCTTGTTTGTAGCTGTAAATCCTGCCACAAAAAGAAAGCCATAGCCATTGATCACATACTGGACTACCAGACCGCCTACACCGATAATGATATTCTGAAATACAACAGGAATACCAAGCTTCATCAGACGGGCATTCATTCCTGCGGCAGTCATAAAATCTGCTCTGGACAGATGAACAATATCAATTCTGCGTAAAATCAGAAAACAGTACACGGCAGAAAAACTCTGCGCAATCACAGTAGCGATTGCTGCCCCTGCCACACCCCATCCGAAGCCTGCCACAAAAAGGATATCCAATGAAATATTTAGTACAGATGCGATGATCATTGCCGTTAATGGTGTTTTACTGTTTCCCATAGCCCTTAAAGCAGCGGCAAACATATTATAAGCTGCAGTAGCCGGAATTCCGCAGAAAATAATACGCAGATATAATAATGACATTCCAATAATATTAGAAGGTGTATGCAGCCCTGTTAATACCAGTGCAGCAAAGGACTGGCTGAGAATGAATACTCCCACTGCGATGAATGCAGTCAGCCGGTAACTGTGTGCCAGAGATTTACGCAGATTTTCAAAATCCTTTGCACCATAATACTGGGAGAGCTGAATAGAAAATCCCTGAGTGAGACCAGTAGATATTCCTGTGACAACCCACATCAGAAAGTCAACCGCGCCCAGTGCTGCAAGAGCCTCCACACCTGCAATCTGGCCAACGACCATAGTATCCACCATTGTATAAAGCTGCTGACAGATATTCCCCAACATCAAGGGAATTGCAAAAAGAATGATCAATCTCCCCGGCGAACCAGAGGTCATATCCTGAATCTTGGTTTTCATTAGTATAAACTTTCCTTTCCGAAGCATATTTGAGCTTCAATGGGGAATCAATACTCAAAATTAACGTCCATAATAATTCCCCCTTTGAGGCATATCATATGTTTATTTCAATTACATTAATTATAGTTTTTACTTATTTCTACGTCAAGCATATTACAGATCCGAATAAAAAGGAAACGGTAATCGTTTTAAACACGCTCTAGAAGAAAAAATGCACCAACCCGCTTGAGCCAGTGCGCATTTCGAGAAAATGTTATTTATATAATTTCTCCCAATGATCTTTTGTCATTACATTGGTATGTCCAACACGTACTTCATTAAAAAGTGGCACAGGAACTTCATTACAGGTATGATGGAAAACAAAGCCTAATTTTTCTTGTACGCGCTTTGATTTCCGGTTTCCATCGTAATAACCACACCAGATGGTTGTCATGCCAAGATCTTCAAACCCATGTCGTATTAGTGCACTGGCAGCTTCCGGCATATAGCCTCGTCCCCAGAATGGCTGCCCAAGCCAATATCCAAGTTCACATTCGTCATCCCGTTCGGTCATATCTGTATGGCTATTCAGAATTAATTCTATGCTACCAATCGCAATGTTATTTTCTTTTCTACAGATTGCGTAACACTCTGCTCCATTAAGCACATTTCTGATTACGTTTTTACTTTCTTCTACATTTTTGTGAGGAGGCCAGCCTGTAATAGGGCCAACTTCCGGATCCTTTGCATATTCAAATAAGCTTTCTGCATCTTCCTCAGTCCATTTTCTTAATATTAATCTTTGAGTTTCCAGCATTATCTTTTACCTCAACTTTTGTATTTCATTTCTTATCATACCAAGTATCAAATGAATCGTTCATCACAATTGGCGAAATCCAATAAAACTGCAATTTTATTTAGTAGCTGGCATATTTACTGCTGTCTTTGTTATAAACCACTAATCAATTTCCTCAAATAGTTCATCAAAGGTGATCTTTATTTGAGGGAAATGAATTAAGTGTAACTCGTCTTTATTTTCTTCAGTAATCGTCTTCAAAAGGTAGTATTTCGGAATCTCTCCTTCATAGTCTAGTTCATAGATTTCAACTGTTCTTTTACGCCAGTCAACAATCCAATACTCTTCAATCTCCTGTTCACAATATAACTGCATTTTCTCTGTCCGGTCATAATTTTCTGTTGATGGTGACAGAACTTCCATAACAAAACGCGGCGCATCTGTAAAAGTGTTTCCACGTCTTGATTTTGTACGGCAGTTTATGGAAGCATCAGGAATTACAATCTTGTTGTTTCCCTGATTATCTTTGAAACGATATTGAACATTATCCGAATATACATAGCATGTACTATTCTTTAACTGATATCTGATTGCTGCAACAAAATTTACAATTACCGCAGAATGTTCCGGCGTAGCTCCTGCCATATCTGTTATTTTCAAATCCCAATCCATGTTTTACACTCCTTTGTTTTATAATGTGGGTCAAGTTTATTATTAACCATTCCATTCACCTTTTTTATATTGAATGTATACAATTATTTTTGTTTACTTCATTATAACATCATCCCGGTTAATTAGAAAAGTAATTTTTATGTTACTGTTCACTGGTAACATTCCGCGAGGTGTTTTTTGTGAACAAAGTTCACAGAAAACCCGAGAATTGCGGCGCGAAATCATGCGAATGCATGATTTCTGTGCATCGCGGAGCGGTTACTGGTCACGGAGTGAACAGTAACATTTTTATCCGCCTCCTGTATTGGCATAATTTGCTATCGATTTTGCCCGGTTAGCTGTATTACATTTCATAGAAACAAAAAAACCTTGAAGAACCGTATTTCTACAATTCTCCAAGGTTATTCTTACGCTTGGACACATGTCACACCGAAGTATGACTTAAATATATATTCAGAATGAATTATTTATTTTTCTGAGCGATAGCTGCCTGAGCTGCTGCCAGACGAGCAACCGGTACACGGAATGGTGAGCAAGATACATAGTCAAGACCGATCTTGTTGCAGAACTCTACAGAAGATGGATCTCCACCGTGCTCTCCACAGATTCCGATGTGAAGGTTCGGGTTAACTGGCTTACCAAGTTTGATAGCCATATCCATAAGCTTACCAACACCAACCTGATCCAGTTTTGCAAATGGATCGTTCTCGAAGATCTTAGCATCATAGTAAGCGTTAAGGAATTTACCAGCGTCATCACGGGAGAAGCCGTATGTCATCTGAGTTAAGTCGTTGGTACCGAAGCAGAAGAAGTCAGCCTCAGAAGCGATCTGGTCAGCTGTAAGAGCTGCACGTGGGATCTCGATCATTGTACCTACTTCATATTTCAGATCTACGCCTGCTGCTGCGATCTCAGCGTCAGCTGTCTCAACAACAAACTTCTTAACATATTTAAGCTCTTTGATATCGCCTACTAACGGGATCATGATCTCTGGGCAGATATTCCAGTCAGCGTGAGCTTTCTTTACATTGATAGCTGCACGGATAACTGCTGTTGTCTGCATCTTAGCGATCTCTGGGTAAGTAACTGCCAGACGGCATCCACGATGTCCCATCATTGGGTTGAACTCATGAAGAGAATTGATGATAGTCTTGATCTCTTCTACAGTCTTGCCCTGAGCGTCAGCAAGCTTCTTGATGTCATCCTCTTCTGTAGGAACGAACTCATGAAGCGGCGGATCCAGGAAACGGATTGTTACAGGGTTGCCCTCGAGAGCCTCGAACAGACCTTCGAAGTCTTCCTGCTGATATGGAAGAACCTTAGCAAGTGCTGCTTCTCTCTCCTCAGCTGTTGTGGAGCAGATCATCTCACGGAATGCATCGATACGTCCCTCACCGAAGAACATATGCTCTGTACGGCAAAGACCGATACCTTCAGCACCAAGCTCAACTGCTTTCTTAGCGTCAGCAGGAGTATCAGCGTTTGTACGAACTTTCATTGTTCTGTACTTGTCAGCCCAAGCCATGATACGTCCGAACTCACCAGCGATTGTAGCGTCTACTGTCGGGATGATTCCGTCGTAGATGTTACCTGTTGTACCATCGATGGAAAGGAAATCTCCCTCGTGGAACTCTTTGCCAGCAAGTGTAAATTTCTTATTAGCTTCGTCCATAGCGATATCACCGCATCCGGATACACAGCACTCACCCATACCACGGGCAACTACTGCTGCATGAGATGTCATACCACCACGAACTGTCAGGATACCTTCAGCAGATTTCATACCTGTGATATCCTCTGGGGATGTCTCAAGACGAACAAGGATAACCTTCTCGCCTCTCTCAGCCCACTCTACAGCGTCATCAGCTGTGAATACGATCTTACCACAAGCAGCTCCTGGAGAAGCTCCAAGACCTTTGCCCATTGGTGTAGCAGCTTTCAGAGCCTTAGCGTCGAACTGCGGATGAAGAAGAGTATCAAGGTTACGAGGATCGATCATAGCTACTGCTTCTTCCTCTGTTCTCATTCCCTCATCAACAAGGTCACAAGCGATCTTCAGAGCAGCCTGAGCGGTTCTCTTACCATTACGTGTCTGCAGCATGTATAACTGGCCATGCTCAACAGTGAACTCCATATCCTGCATATCTCTGTAGTGTGTCTCCAGAGTATGGCAAACTTCTGTAAATTTCTTGAATGCTTCCGGGAACTTCTGCTCCATCTCAGCGATGTGCATAGGTGTACGAACACCAGCAACAACGTCCTCACCCTGTGCATTGGTAAGGAACTCACCGAACAGACCTTTGTTTCCTGTAGCTGGGTCTCTTGTAAATGCAACACCAGTACCACAGTCATCACCCATGTTACCGAATGCCATCATCTGTACGTTAACAGCTGTACCCCAGGAATATGGGATATCGTTGTCACGACGATATACGTTGGCACGTGGGTTGTCCCAGGAACGGAATACGGCTTTGATTGCACCAACTAACTGCTCTTTCGGGTCAGCCGGGAAATCGGAACCGATTTTTTCTTTATATTCAGCCTTGAACTGCATAGCAAGTTCTTTAAGGTCGTCAGCTGTAAGCTCAACGTCAAGTTTAACGCCTCTTTCAGCTTTCATTTTGTCGATAAGCTCTTCGAAATATTTCTTACCAACTTCCATAACTACGTCAGAGTACATCTGGATAAATCTTCTGTAGCAGTCCCAAGCCCAACGTGGGTTGCCGGATTTCTCAGATAATACAGCTACAACGTCTTCATTTAAACCAAGGTTCAGGATAGTATCCATCATACCTGGCATAGAAGCTCTTGCGCCTGAACGAACGGAAACAAGCAGAGGATTCTCGATGTCACCGAATTTCTTTCCGGTAACTCCTTCCATCTTGGTGATTGCTTCCATGATCTGACCCATGATCTCGTCGTTGATCTGTCTTCCATCCTCATAGTACTGAGTACAAGCTTCAGTAGTGATTGTAAATCCCTGAGGTACAGGAAGTCCAAGGTTTGTCATCTCAGCAAGGTTAGCACCTTTACCACCCAGAAGGTTTCTCATATCAGCGTTACCTTCTGTAAACATGTAAACCCATTTTGCCATTTTACATTTTCCTCCTAAAAATTTGTTCATTGGTAACTGTTCAGTATCTTCACAGTTACTTTCATAAACATAAACTATGTTTTATACGCACATAGTTATTTTATAGGCTTATTCGTCATTCGTCAAGGTAATTCTGGCAAAAAACAGTCAATTTTTTATCATTTTCTCAATTTTTCTTTTTTCTTCCAGTATTCAGCACCAGATGACGGGGAACACCATTTACCATGATCGGCTGATAATCGCCCTGGATCAGTGGTTTAATATAGTCGATAAAGTCCTTGGTCACATTATTTGCATCCTTGTTCATCCAGTTTCTCGGAACCAGCTTCTCTTCATTGGCGATTCGGTGTACATCGTAAATTCCAGTAGCTGCCATATATGGATCGTCGGATACACGGTCGATGACTACCATCTTGCCGGTGTCACCTTCATCTGCTGCCTTTACGGCTGCACCGCCAACCATCATAGCCTCATCAATATCCACCCGGGATGCCATATGGGAAGCGCTTCTCTGAAGGGTGGAAAGCTCTACGGCACGGGTCTTGCAGCCGCACTCTGCTGCCAGGAAATTCGCCAGATAGGTGGCAGTTCCCTGCAGCTGCTTGTGTCCAAATGCGTCCACATAATCTCCTACGCTTCCAAGCTCGCAGACATAGCGTCCGTCAGCCAGCTTGATTCCTTCGGATACAGCAATGACAACGGAGGATTTCTTTTTCAGAAGGTCTTTCACTTTTGCGAGGAATTTCTCAATATCAAAGGGAACCTCCGGAAGGTAAATGAGATCTGGTCCTTCGCAGTCTTCTGACTTGGAAAGTGCAGTGGCGCCTGTAAGCCAGCCCGCATTTCTTCCCATGATTTCCATAATGGTAATCATATTTTTCTTATAGGTGAGACCTTCTGCGTCACGGATCACTTCCTTGGTGGAAGCTGCTATATACTTGGCTGCACTTCCGAAGCCTGGGGTATGATCGGTAAGTGCAAGGTCATTGTCAATGGTCTTCGGAACACCAAGGAATTTCTGGGTCTGTCCGGTAATGATGGCATAATCAGACAGCTTCTTGATGGTATCCATGGAATCATTTCCGCCGATGTAGATAAATGCATAGATCTCCAGTTTGTTCAGAATATCGAAGATTTTCTCATAGATAGCTCTGTCTTCGTGGATTTCCGGAAGCTTATAACGGCAGGAACCAAGAAATGCGGACGGAGTCCTTTTCAGAAGCTCAATGTCAAGCTCGGAATGGATCTGGGTAGAAAGGTCGATATACTGCTCGTCAAGCAGCCCCTGGATTCCGTGAAGCATTCCATATACCTTGTCAAAGCCACGCTCTACTGCATTCTTGTATACGCCTGCAAGACTGGAATTAATTACAGATGTTGGGCCGCCGGACTGTCCTACAATAATATTTCTTTTCTTTGCCATGGTGGTATTCCTCCTCTATTTCGAATGGATGTGGGTGTCGAAAATCTCTATGTCATTCACCCTATAATTGTATAGTTTACCAAAGGCATATGGCAAAGTCAATGTGATATTGTACGTTTTGCATATTTAATTATGTTTTTATGTCGTTTTTATATGAATTATTTATATTTCGGACAAATAATGCAATTTTTTAATGGTGAAATTTACAGATATAGTGATATAATGGAGAAAACGCGCTCTGTGGAGCTCTGCAGGCAGAATTCGCGCTCCACATATAACATCACACATGGAGGTTTTACATCATGAAAAGAGTTTTGGAAAATGACTTTCTGAAAGTGGCCATTGACGACCATGGGGCTGAGCTGGTCAGCATTTATGACAAAGAGAAAGACCGTGAGGTGATCTGGCAGGGAGATCCCAGGTTCTGGGGACGTCATGCGCCGGTTCTTTTTCCAAATGTAGGAAAGCATTATGGAAATCATTACCGGATCGGTGATAAGGAATATGCTTCCAAGCAGCATGGCTTTGCCCGTGACACAGATTTCACATGTATTGATTCCACACTGGATTCCGTAACCCACCAGATTCGTTCTACAGAAGAGACCAAAGAGGTTTATCCTTTTGATTTCGTGCTCCGCATCCGTCATATTCTGAAGGGGCGCACCCTTACAGTCAGCTGGAAGGTAGCAAATAACAGTGACACGGATATGTATTTCGCCATCGGCGGACATCCGGCATTTCGTGTACCGGTTCTGCCGGATACCAGAAGAAGTGATTACCGTCTTACCTTTGACGGACAGGAAAGCCTTACATACCTTCTTCTTGATCCGGAGAGCGGCACGGCCAAGGCTGAGGAAAAGGCCACTCTGAAGCTGGAAAATAGCACCTGCCAGATTGAGGATCACATGTTTGACCACGATGCACTGGTATTTGACAATCAGATCACAAGGGCCGGCATCCAGCTGCCAGACGGCACTCCTTATCTGGAGCTGCGCTGTGTGGGATTCCCCAATTTCGGGATCTGGTCAGCTTCCCAGGATGCCCCATTTGTCTGCCTGGAGCCATGGATGGGACGCTGCGATGATTGCGGATTCACAGGAGATCTGTCGGAGAAACCATTTATCAATCAACTGAAAATGGATGAGATGTTTGAAACGGCATATACTATTGAAATATTCTAAATCGTGTTTGAAAAGGGCTTTCTGCAAGATGTTCGTCACAATTTGTGGGAGATCATGCCCGGATGAGGGCGCCGCAGCGGGCTACGCAACCGAATTTGGGCAAAATATACTGCAAAGCGAGGCGTGCAGATTGTGGGAATGATTTTTCAGACACATTCTAAGCAGAGCAAAAAAATATCGGTACACTTCCGCGCTTCTGGAAGTGTACCGATATTTTATTCACTCACTTTTCAGTTTCATAAGGCATCCTCAGTTTTTCCCCAGATTGTGTCTGAAAAAGGCTTTCTGCAAGATGTTCGTCACAATTTGCGAGAATGATTTTTCAAACAGGCTCTAGCATTAGCGTAAACTGCCACCATCACCACAGTAACCGCAAACACAAACATCATCCCATACTGATGGTATCCCTTTGCAAGCAGGCTCCTTCTGCCTTTAAAGCATCTGGACAAGGCCTGCAGGACCGCGTAGTGAAGAACATAGATAAGCATGGAATAGTCTTTTCCCACTTTTGCCAATGCTCTGGTAAGAGAATTCTCCACATAAAAATTCTGCCAGCCAACAAAAAGAAGAAAGATGCAGATTGCCAGAAAAATGGTTCCGGCATACTCTTCCTGGCTTCCCAGGGCATTTCGCTTTTCCAGCCACTTCTGCTCCATAACAGCCATATTCCAGAAAACAGGAAGTCCACACAGCAAAAATCCCATTTTCTTCCTGTCCAGAAAGCTAAGAAGAGCCTCCTTTCTGGATCCAAACCAGCAGCCCAGCCAGAAAAAGGGAAGTCCGCAGTACAGAAAGTTCCTTGCATAATAAATATGACAGTCTTCTTTTCCCACAAAAAACAGGGAATAGCTTCCCTTTATGAGACTTCCCGCCAACAGCACCGGAATCGCCAGATAAGCCAGCTTTCTCAGTCCCAGATGTTCTACAATAAAAGCAATTACAAGCACATAGAGAAGTGCCTGCAGATACCACAGGTGCGGTGAAAGCGGGGAAAAATTCCACAAAATAAAATCCTCCGGAACTCTTTCCTCAAACCTTGCAAGCAGTGCTTCTTTTATATTTTCTCTTTTCTCAACTGCCAGAAGGATTTCCCATAGCAGGTAAAACAGATTTGCGCCAATGGTAATGGTGAAAATTTTGCCAAACTGCTTCAGTTCCCGTTTCTTCGCCACTGTTTCCGGGTAAAAGAATCCGGTGATCATAAAAAACACAGGCACTGCAAAACGGCACAGGATCAGGAATTCATCTCCCCCCTGTATTTCCAGAGGCTTGTGGATCTCAACCACTGCAATAGCAGCCAGGCATTTCAAAATATCAATACACGTCCAACGTCTTTTTTTCATTTCCTCGTAACTCCAATAACTGCTGTTCCGGGCAAATACGGACAGCAAAAGGACCAACCATCTGATTTCAGAAAGTCAGCCCTTTTATTACTTTATATACACTCCACGCGGTTTCCACACGCTGCTGCGGCATTTTCAGATTCCTGTTATATGAGGATTCTGAACTGCCTGTCACATAAATCAGAATGTAAATTTATCTGCGAAGTAAGCATCCAGCTCATCAATCTTAATACGAACCTGCTCCATGGAATCACGGTCACGGACAGTTACCATTCCGTCAGTTTCGGAATCGAAATCGTAGGTTACGCAGAACGGAGTACCGATCTCGTCCTGTCTTCTGTAACGTTTACCGATGTTTCCACGATCATCAAATTCGCAGTTGTATTTCTTTGATAACTGAGCGTAGATTTTCTCAGCGCCCTCGTTCAGCTTCTTGGAAAGCGGAAGCACACCGATCTTAACCGGTGCAAGTGCCGGATGGAAGTGAAGGACTGTACGAACGTCGTTCTTCTCTGCATCCAGAACCTCCTCATCATATGCACTGCAAAGGAATGCAAGAACCACACGGTCAGCACCAAGTGACGGCTCGATTACATATGGGATATATTTCTGCTTCTTCTCATCATCGAAGTAAGTAAGATCCTGTCCGGATACATTCTGGTGCTGGGTAAGGTCGTAGTCTGTTCTATCTGCGATTCCCCAAAGCTCGCCCCATCCAAACGGGAAAAGGAACTCAACGTCTGTAGTAGCCTTGCTGTAGAAGCTCAGCTCTTCCTTGTCATGGTCACGGTAACGTACTTCCTCATCCTTCAGTCCAAGAGAATGCAGCCAGTTCAGGCAGAAGCTCTTCCAGTATGCAAACCACTCAAGGTCTGTGTCCGGCTCGCAGAAGAACTCAAGCTCCATCTGCTCGAACTCACGGGTACGGAATGTGAAGTTACCAGGTGTGATCTCGTTACGGAAGGATTTACCGATCTGACCGATACCAAATGGAATCTTCTTACGGGATGTTCTCTGTACGTTCTTGAAGTTTACAAAAATACCCTGTGCTGTCTCAGGTCTTAAATATACAGTATTCTTAGCATCCTCAGTTACGCCCTGGAAGGTCTTGAACATCAGGTTGAACTGACGGATATCTGTGAAATTGTGTTTGCCACAGGAAGGACATGGAACATTATGCTCTTCGATGAAATTCTTCATCTCTTCCTGAGACCATCCGTCTACAGAGCTCTCAAGCTCAATGCCGTGCTCCTGGCTGTAGTCCTCGATGATCTTGTCTGCGCGGAAACGCTCATGGCACTCTTTACAATCCATAAGCGGATCAGAGAAGCTTCCCAGATGTCCGGATGCGACCCAGGTCTGCGGGTTCATCAGGATGGCACAGTCAACACCTACGTTGTACGGAGACTCCTGAATGAATTTCTGCCACCATGCGCGCTTTACGTTATTCTTAAGCTCTACGCCAAGGTTGCCGTAATCCCATGTATTCGCAAGACCTCCATAGATCTCAGAACCCGGGTAAACAAATCCTCTTGCTTTTGCCAGAGCAATAATCTTGTCCATTGTTTTTTCCATGATATCTCTCCTCATTGTTTGATAGATGATTTTCTAATATTATACTCGCAACTTTTCTTTTTGTAAAGTTATACCGCGTACTCAATTCCGTACATTCTGCCGCAAAAACACAATTTCCGCACTTTTGAACAGCAAATCATGTGCTGCTATCGAAGTATAGAGCAAAGCACGTTAATCAGCTTTCCTGTTATGTGCAACATCCAATCCACTTACATCATAACTTCTAATATCTGCAAACTCTTAAATTTCTTATCCGTATTCCCTGCCACATAAGGCTGAATATGCCGTTCCAGCTCCCACAGCACCTCATCGGTCACTGTAAAGCTGTATAGCTTCGTCATGGGCGAGCTTACAATGTACTGCATGGTATAAAGTGCTGCCGGGGAAATCCGGCGGGCGGTTCTGGCTTCTCCGGGGCTTGCTTTCTTCAGGCAGTCCCCATCCAGGATCCCATGTGCCTCCTGGGAAAAGAACAGATTCTCTTTTCCGGCGATCTCCTCCCCACAGTTCACACACCGGAAAAGCTCTGGCATCAGCCCCTGCTCCGTCATAGTTCGCAGCTCAAAAATGCACCTTACCAGCCGGTCATCAATTTCCGGATTCAGGAGAGCCTTCACAGTGAGATAAAGAAGATTCATCATATTCTTCTCATCTGTGCCCTCTCTTCCGAAATAATCTGCCAACTCCAGAAAGTAATAGCCATAATAAACTCCCGGCTGTCTGGCGGCCAGCTCCACAAAATGATGGGTCACGGTCACCTGGTTCAGATTGTAGCTGCTGCGCCCTTCATACAGGGTGAAATTCCCGAACACAAAAGGATTGGCAGCTGCCATAAACGGACTGTTCTGCCGTCTGGCGCCCTTGGCGAAAGCGGAAATCTTCCCCCTCTCCCTGGTAAGAAGCACGATCCGCTTGTCATACTCTCCCACAGGCTGCGCAGAAAGTACAATTCCCTGTACCGTGATCAGATCACTCATATTCAGATTTCCTTCTTATCATATCCAAAGTTTTTGATCATAAAATCACTGTCACGCCAGTCTTTTTTCACCTTTACCCAAAGCTTCAGGTTTACCTTGGAGTCCAGCATACGTTCCAGCTCAAATCTAGCGTTGCTGCCGATCTTCTTCAGCATGGCGCCGCCTTTTCCAATGATAATGCCCTTGTGGGAATCCCTCTCACAAATAATGGTCGCCTCAATATCCACCATAGGATTTTTGCCCGGACGCTCCTTCATTTTGTCAATTGCCACTGCGATTCCGTGTGGAATCTCAGCATCCAGTGCGTGGAGCGCCTTCTCACGGATCACCTCTGCCACAATCTGGCGCTGGGGCTGGTCCGTTACAGTATCCTCATCATAGAACATGGGTCCATAAGGCAGATATTTCAAAATACTGTCAATAATATCCTCTGTGTTCTGTCCGCGGAGTGCAGAGCAAGGGATAATCTCTGCAAAATCACAGATCTTGCGGTACGTATCGATTGCCGGAAGGATCTCCTCTTTTTTCACTGTATCGATCTTATTAATGATCAAAATGACCGGCACGCCAACGCCCTGGAGCTGCTCTGCAATGTGGCGCTCACCGGCTCCAATGAAGGTAGACGGCTCAACCAGCCACATAATTGCATCCACCTCTTTCAGGGTACGCTCTGCAACGGCTACCATATACTCTCCAAGCTTATTCTTCGCCTTATGGATACCAGGCGTATCCAGAAAAACGATCTGTCCCTTCTCACAGGTATAGACCGTCTGGATGCGGTTTCTGGTGGTCTGGGGCTTCTTGGATGTGATCGCGATCTTCTGGCCGATCAGATGGTTCATCAGGGTAGATTTCCCAACGTTCGGGCGGCCAATAATTGCAACAAATCCGGATTTAAAATCTGGTGTCATTAAAATATATCCTCATCTTTCTTAACTTTTATCAACAGCTTACCAGCGGCTTGGTCTCCATAAATACATCCTTCGCCTTCTCGATTGCATTCTCGCTTCCAACCACACAGAGCTGGTCATCGGAGAGAACTGCCTGGATCAGCGGAGCCAGTGCATGGATATCCTCTACCGTAGCATTCAGGATCTGGTCACGCTCTTTTTGCAGCATCTCCACAGTGAGACCTCGGAAATAAGCCATTCTGCCAAGGGCACCCTGTGTCTGCGGTGTTCTTGGAACATCCTTTCCGCTGATGGTACCGATAATGTATTTGGTCATTTCACGTTCATCCGCTGCAAAGGTACGCACATATTCCGGCACACCCTCATATACTTCAAGAGTTCTGCGAAGATGGGGGTCTCTGTAAGAAACGAAATAACTCTCCCCGCTTCTCTTAAAGCCGCTCATACAGCCATATGCGCCGCCCTTTACACGAAGATTGATCCACAGATAATCATAGCTTAAAGCAACCTTCAGAATTTCCAGGGCACCGGTATAGGTAAAGCCTTTTTTTACAAAGTTACCGGTTCTTGCCACATACTGAACCTGTCCGGAGGTCTTAAAGCCCTCGTTCTTTTTCCTGCAGATAATGGCAGTTTCCGGAACCTCACAGGTACTCTCCGGCAGACTCTCCTTCAGGGCACCGCTTAAGGCCTTCACCTGTTCCACAGACTCTCTTTCTCCGGTATAGCTTACCATGAAGGAATCCTTTCGGATGATCTCTGCCATGGCATTCTGAAGTCCGGCTACGATCTCGTCCTTTTTCTCCTGAAAATTCTTCTCAAGGTCTTCGATAAATTTGTAATAGCCAACGCCTGCCATCTCATCCTGATATTCTGCCATTGGAGAACCGTAGGCAGCGCTGCGGAGTACTGCTGTCTGATGGCCTGCGCCAATCAGGGAAGCCTGTCCTCTGGACCTGATCTCCCCGATAATCTCACCAAGACGTCTGGTATCTGAAAGCTTAGAAGTATTCAGGATTTCTTCCATCATCTGGAACAGGAAATCCATCTGGGAATACAGTGCTTTGCCACGGATGGTAAACATGGTACGGAATGCTTCCGGGTCGTTCGCCTTGTCAAAAACATCTATGCCGCACTGGATACCGCCGGTTCTGGCATTGGTCTCATTAAACAGCTGACCGTAAGTGTAATTCTTTGTATCCACATATCCGAGAACAGACTTCAAAAGTCCAAGATAATGCACCTTCTCAACAGCCATATCCTTAATCTCGAACATAATATTTACATAACCGATTCCATTGGTGCACACATCCTGATACAGGAACAGACTGTTCTCCACCTGAAGCTCTTCGTTGGAAAAACCATTCACTTCTTTGCGGATATCGGAACGCTTCAACATAGGAATGCACTCCAGATCCTCCGGTCTCTCCTCAGACTCCTGGTAAGCCTCAAGGGCTTTTGTCTTTCTTACCATTTCTTCCAGCTGTTCATCGGAAAGGCTGCTTCTGTATGCTTCCAGCCTGTCTGCCAGCTCTTTCTCACGCTGGGCTGCAAGACCGCGCTTCGGCACAAGAGTCAGGATCGCACCATGTGTATTGTCCAGAAGCCATTTCTGGATCAGATTCTCGAAATAGCCTTCATTTACTGCAATTTTCAGCTGATCATAAATCTCCAGAAGCTTTACCTGGGAAAAAGCATTCTCATCATCATAAAGCCAGCTTCCCATAATATCCAGTCCATACATCAGACCTTTTGGAAACTGTCCAAAATCTGCTTCGCGGTAACGGAACTCCATGTAATTGATTCCGGAAAGAACCGCCTTCTTATCAATTCCATTTTTCACAATGTCCTGAAGGCAATTTCGGATAATGGAAACAAATTCCTCCTTCCGGGCAGCTCTGGCACCTTTTGCAATCACGGAGAAATACGGCTGCAAAACACCGTCGCTGTAATCGCCATAAATATCCTTACCGATTCCGGCGTCCAGAAGAGCCTGCTTCAGCGGTGCTCCCGGCGCACTTAAAAGTGCATAATCCAACACATCAAATGCCACACCCAGGGTACTGTCCATGGCATTTCCTACAACCATGTTATAGGAGAGATAGGTGTTATCCTCTTCTTCCTCGTTCTCCGCAATGGGATACTCGATCTGCAGGTCTTTCACCTGGGAAAAAGCTGCCTGCTCCTTAATACTGGAATCAACGTCCAAAGCCTCAAATGCGGACAGATATTTCTCATCAATAAATCGCAACTTCTCTTCCATGTCCATATTTCCGTAAAGGTAAATATAGCTGTTGGACGGATGATAGTAGGTGCGGTGGAAATCCAGAAACTCTTCATAGGAAAGCTCCGGAATATTCTCCGGATTGCCGCCGGATTCCACGCCGTAGGTATTGTCCGGGAAAAGATTATTCATAATCTCTCTGTCCAGCACCTCGTCAGGGGAAGAAAATGCTCCCTTCATCTCATTATATACAACACCATTATAGGTAAGAGGACCTTCCTTCTGCTCCAGATGGTAATTCCAGCCCTCCTGGCGGAAAATCTCCTCCTTCTGATAAATGTTCGGGTAAAAAACCGCATCCAGATAAACGTGCATCAGATTCTGGAAATCCTGGTCATTACAGCTGGCTACCGGATAACAGGTCTTATCCGGGTAGGTCATGGCATTCAGGAAGGTATTCAGTGAGCCTTTTACCAACTCTACGAAAGGATCCTTCAGCGGAAATTCACGGGATCCGCACAAAACACTGTGCTCCAGAATGTGGGGAACACCGGTACTGTTCTTCGGTGTGGTACGAAATGCAATGGAAAATACCTTATTCTCGTCATCATTCTCAACCAGGACCAGTCTGGCTCCTGTTTTTTTGTGGCGGAGCAGATAGCCGACAGAATGGATATCGGTCAGATTCTCTTGCTTCACAATCTCATATGCAGGAATATTCTCTTTTTTCATTTTTTCCTCCAAATAGTGCCCAATCAGTTTGTTTAAACAGCCGATATTGGGATGTATTTAATTCATTTCTTCAATTATGCCGAATTACACTGCACTTAAAAGCTTTATACAATGCAGCTGATAATTCTGGAGCATCTTCATCAGTTACAACAGGCGGTCTCTTAGAGCGTGTTTGAAAAATCATTCCCGCAATCTGCACGCCCCACTTTGCGGGAGATTTCACCCGAATTCGGTTGCCGTAGCCCGCTACGGCGCCCTTATCCGAGCGAAATCTCCCACAAACTGTGACGCACATCTTGCAGAAAGCCTTTTTCAAATACGCTCTAGCCTCTTCAACTTCTTGCATTAGTATAACACACAAAAAAGTATCTTACTACAACAAAATTCTTTTAAAAAGAACCGCCCCTGCGGGCGAATCTGGTAGGATTCTTCCTGCAGGGGCGGTTCTGATTATTTAATTGTGATTGTTAATCCTGTTCTTTTTTGCGGCGTCTTCTGGTTGTTTCTTCGATTGCGAGAGCTGCAACAAAGAACAATGCCATATAGAAGCCGATTGGTGTGTCATCACCTGTCTTAACACCTGTGGAGGTGCCTGGGGTTGGTGTAGGAGTTATGGTCTCCTCAGGAGTTACAGTAGGTGTTGCTTCCGGTTGTTTCTGGTTAATGATGGTTACCTCTGCATTGAGATTATTTTCATCAAACAGTACATTTCCATTTTCAACAGTTACTGCATATCTGAATCCGTCTGTACCACCTACCAGATTTCCTTCTGCATCTGTCTCTGCAACATAGAGCGTAAAGGATTCATCCGGTATTACAACTGCCTGTGTACTCTCAGATACTGTGGAGCCGCCTGCAAGATCAAGTGTCAGGATATTCTTCTCTGTTCTTGTGGAAAGAGTTGTGCACTCTTTGTCATCAAAGATACCTGCATAGAAAATCTCATCACTTTCCAGGGCATTTCCATCTGCACCAAGAAGCTTCTTGGTTACATTCAGAGTCGCGATCTTGTAGAATCCATCCGGCCATTCGCTGAACTGGTTCTCGAATGTGATGCTGCTCTTTGCGCCATCCTCAGTTACGGTGATTGCCTGTCCCTGTGGATAAACCGGTACATAAACCTTTTCATCCGGCGTCATGCCTGAATCAATTGCTTTTCCGGTTACATCTGTCTCACTTACATAGTAGGTTCTTCCAAGATCCAGATTGGTAAAGGTAACTGTGGAAGAAGATGCATTCTTAAACTCAAGTGCTTTTACATCAGAAGCAGGAATTGTGCATTCTGCATCTGCGAAAAGTGCTGCGTAGAAGGTCATATCCTTAGCGCCTGCAAGTGCATCGTTCAGCTTCAGTTCCTTGGTGATCTCAATAGCAGCAGTCTTGCCCTTTGTCATGGCATCCTTCATCTCAACTGCATTTTTGGTGTCATCTGCATCAACAGTGAAGGTGATCGGCTCTGCGATCTCATATCCTGATGGTGCTTCTGCCTCAACCAGTTTGTAGGTCTTGCCAAGAACAAGTTTCGCTGTGATCACATGTGGTGTACCATCTGAGGTCCACTCTTCCACAACCTTATCCTGGTCATCTACTACCTGAAGTTTTGCTCCTGCAAGAGCTTTCAGGGTGGTGTCGTCTACCTTGGAAATGGTAACCTTGGTAGTATCGTTGACAAATTTCATGGCTGTCTCAGTGTAATCTTCTCCATTTACCTTGGTGGTAAGCTTCAGAGTTCCGTCACGGTTGTCTTCTACATTTACAGTTACTGTATAAACAGTTTTGTCGTATACGTAGGTGTCTGCCTCTGATGGGAGCTTTTCGTTTACGGTGTAGGTAAAGGTCTTGCCAGCATCTTTCTCTGTATAGGAAAGCTTGCTGAAGCTGATCGCACCTTTCTCGTCGTTCTTAACTGTCTCAATTACCTTGCCATCTGCATCTTTCAGTTCGAATTCGAAGGTTCCAAGCTGCTCAGCTTCTACCTTCATGGACTTCTGGGCTTTCAGTTCAAGGTCAGCGGAAGCGCTGTAGGTATTCGTGAAGGTAACTGCTCCAGTGAGGTCTTCACTCTTTACAGGTTCGCCGTTCTTTGTGACAGAAGTAACTTTCGCTGTTAACTTGCCTGCATTGTCGTCTGTTACGTCTACTTTTACAACGTATTTGCTTTCATCATACTGGTATGCCGGTTTCTCATCTTTTACTTCGGTGATCTGGTAATAATGGGTTCCGGATTCCTTGTATGTGATGATTGGGAATGTGATGGTGCCGCCGTCAGCATTCTTCACAGTTTCGTTGTAACCATTTTCTACTGCCTTTCCATCTGCATCCATTTCTGTTGCCTGGAAGCTGAACTGCTCTGCTTCCAGTGTCTGGCCTTCCAGAGTCTTGGTTGCACCAAGAGCGATCTGACCAGATGTGGTGTAGGTGTTGGTAAATTCCATACCTGTTACAGTGGCATCCTCAGAGGTTGCCTTGGAGGAATGGATGACTGGGGTTACGGTTAAGGTACCGTTGCCTGCATCTGTTACGGTTGCGTTGATGGTGTAGATGGTGTCGTCGTAGGTGTAACCTGCTGCGTCACCTTTCACCTCATTTACGGTGTACTGGTATTCGCCGGTATCATCTACTTTCTTATCTGTGTTGTCTTTTACAAGGCTGTACTTGATTTCGTCAAAGGTTACGTTTCCGTCAGCATCGTTGGTCTTGGTCTGAAGAACAGTGCCATCTTTGTCGCGAAGTTCGAATGTAAACTGACCTTCTGTAAGTGGTGTCTCTGTGGTTGTCAGAGTCTTCTTAGCTGTCAGGTTCAGACTTCCGGATGCGGAGTAGGTGTTCTTCATCTCAACTTTGTTGTCGATGTCATTCTCACTTACAGTAAACTCAACAGGATCTGCCAGGGTATAACCAGCTGGAGCGGATTTCTCGACTAACTTGTAGGTTTCGCCGAGGATCAGTTTGCCAGTGATTACGCGTGGGTTGTCCTTAGTTGAAGTTGTCCAACTATCGATTACCACGCCGTCCTTGTCCTGGATTTCGAGTACTACGCCTGAAAGCTGATTGCCAAGGGCGTCTACTTTGGTGATGGTTACCTTGGTGGTGTCATCTTCTACCAGGTATACCTTGTTACCATCTGTATCTGTTGTAGTTTTTGCATTGGTTTCAATAGTTCCATCTTTTTTAACAGTAAACTCAATATCTGTTGCATACTTATAACCAGCAGGAGCTACTGTTTCTCTAAGAATATAGCTCTTTCCAGCTTCAAGTTTAGGACCAAAGTCGTGAGTTTTACCTTTTTCAGAAACCCACTCATCTACAGTCTTACCTGTTTCCTTATCAATTACTACAAGATGAGCACCTTCTACCTCTTTACCACTTCCAAGTTCTACTTTGTTGACATTGAAATGAAGTTTAGCATCTACCAGAGTCAGTTTATTGCCAACTATTGTTTCGTTGTCCACTGTAATAGTTCCATCAGCTTCTACTTTAAAGGTAATTGGATCTGCTGCAACATAACCTGTCGGAACGTTGATTTCCTCCAGTATATAAGTGTTTCCTGCAATCAGCTTCCCAATAATATCATAACTGGTTTCATCTGTCTTCCAGCTTGCTACTGCATTTCCATTACTATCTTTTACAGTAATCTGAAGTTGCGCATCTTTAACTGGGTTGCCTTTGTCATCGACTTTATCAACAATTACTGTGGTCGGTGTATTGATTACATCATAATCGCCAATTCCTTTTGTAGTGATATATCCGTCTACTTTATCCTCTGTTATGGTGTATTCAATTTCCTTTCCTTTTTCGTATTTCGGCTGATCTGCAAATTTCCATTTCCAATCGTCTGCCTTTGATACGGTCTTGGAAGCAACCAATTTGCCATTTGCATAAAGGTTAATGGTAATAGTTTCTGGTCTGATGTCTGCATTGCCATTGTCATTCCAGGTCTTGGTTCCTTCGATATCTACAGTTCCCGGTTTATGGGTATTTGTGATGTTGTTCTTGTTACTTGCATCGTAGGAAGTCTCATAATCTTTTACCGGGGTTTCTGCCACACGGTACGTGATCTTCTGCTGGTTCTCATACTCCGGAAGGTTTCCGAAGCTGTAGCTCCAGATATCACCGGCTGTATTTGTCCAGGTTGCCTCTTTCTCTACCGGCTCTTCTTTTCCGTTTCCGACAGTCCTGTAGAGCTTCAGCTCCACTTTCTCAGGTCTCAGACCGTCCTGGTTGCTGTTGTCATCCCAGGTCTTGGTTCCGCTGATCTTCACGGTTCCA
>NZ_JBCPGE010000003.1:0-97785 GCF_040914025.1 Ruminococcus sp. RTP21484sp1_RTP21281st1_A8_RTP21281_210402 | reverse complement strand
AGGAAGTCTCATAGTCTTTTACCGGAGTCTCCTCCACACGGTATGTGATCTTCTGCTGATTCTCATACTCCGGAAGGTTTTCGAAGCTGTAGTTCCAGGTGTCACTGTTGGTATTTGTCCAGGTTGCTTTCACTCCCTGTACCAGTTCTTCATCTCCAGTGCCGACTTTCCGGTAAAGCTTCAGTTCCACTTTCTCAGGTCTCAGACCGTCCTGGTTGCTGTTGTCATCCCAGGTCTTGGTTCCGCTGATTTCTATTGTTCTTTTTTCTTCCTCATTAGTAATAGAAACTGCCTGTTCTTTCTTACCTTCTGACAAAACAACATCCGTTTTCTGATAAGTTACAGTATAGTTGATACCATTAACATTCGCCTTGCCATCCTTATCTAATGTAAGAATATTACCCTGTGCATCGGTTTCGAATACATAATATATAGTTTCATTTTCTTCACCAAGCGGAAGATTGTTAAATACGACTGATTCAGTTGTTCCAGTTGTAGTACCTGTCAAAGTCAAACTCTTGACTGGTGAATAACGAACAAACTTATTATTCTCATTCCTTGTAAATACTGCGAAATAAAATGTTCTTTCTGTATTCTCAGATTTAAAGGTTTTATTAACTGTAATTTTTCCAGATTCTGGTGTTTTAACCCATACACCAACCTTTGCTGGCTCTGCGATCAAAATACCAGAGGTTTTTCCTTCATCTGTATAACTATAAGCAAAACTATTCCATGCAATATTACTTTCCCCAGTATTTTCTACATATTCCGGAACTTTACCATTAAACTGGATTGTAACAGTCTTTCCTGCTGGAAGTTTGAAATCTGCTGGGAACTGGAAGCGAATCAGTCGATCTCCAGCCTGATATTCATTATGCCATTCTACTGTATCGTTATCCTTTTCAGTAGACCATTCTCCAGCACCATCTCCAATTGTTGTTGACGCATCACTTGAGAATTGTACCGTAACACCCTTAATAGTTGAGCCATCTGCACTTACTACAAGACCTCCATTGTAAGATACTTCAAAAGCACTTCCTCTTCCATAACCAGCAATTACACCAATATCTCCTACATATGGAAGGCGATCGATTACAACCATATTTGCAATTGTTGTAGTAGTTGCTTCATTCTTTACATTCAAGGTATATGTTACATCTTCTCCCTGCATGCCTTCCACATAGTTTTCTGGCATTGGACGGTCACCACTTCCGGTATCATCCTTCGGATCCTTCTTATGATTTGCATGTCTATTATATGCAATAGTCTTTACAGAAGATGTTGCTACACTGGAAAGTGTATAAGATGCGGAATCCTCATATTCCTTATCAAAATCATCCTCACCTGGAACAGTTCCTGGCTCTGTATATCCATGAACAGTCAATTTAGCATGGTTTGTATAGATACCATCCTTAGAATCATCGGTGGATCTTATACTGGTGGCATATTTAATTTCAAGATATTCGCCAGGCTCCAGCTTAAACTCGCTATTCTTTGCCGTGTCAAAATTCCAAGCAATTGTTCCCACTTCAGTGTCTATAGTTGGTTCAACAAATGGAATTTCACGACGTAATGTTCCATCACTTTTACTATAGACTATCATAGTATTTTTATATTCACCATTTTTAGATTTCTGATACTGATATCCGCTAGGTAACGTATCCAGAATAGAATAATTAGTGAGTGCCGCACCTCCGTTTCCATACGTATCATTATTAATTACAAGTTTCCATACAATCTTACTTCCAGCAGTTCCACCAATAGTGGTCAACTGACCATTATAATCTTCTCCTCCTGCATAACATCCTTCAGCAGCCTTTTCGAAAGAAATATGTGTAGTATCTTCTTCTATTGTGAAGTTATCACTGTCACTTGTTTCTGTTCCTACTTTTCCTTCTGAATTAATAAATGGTTTCGTTGCCTTTAAAGTAGCTGTATTTTTGAAAGTTTCAAGGACAAGGGAATCTTTAGAATCCTTCAGTTTCTTATATATTTCTTCGGCTTTTTCTCTTGTCAGTCTCGCCTTATAAAAGATTATTAAACTAATTTTTTCATCGTTATTTCCCTGAACTGCTTTCGAAAACTTAGTTGTTATAGTATTTCCAGAAACACTTACCGAAACTTTTCCCCAGCTGTTTTCTGATTCCCAGGTGTATTTGTTTTTATCTGTTCCAACTTTCACAAGAACATCTTTTGTCTCATCATATTTCGTCCATTCCAGTCCTTCTGGCAAAGTATCTGTAACTACAAAATCATCCGAAACTTGGCTTCCACTTTTTTCTGAAAGATTTTTTACAACTACAGCATAAGGTATTATAAGTTTATTCTGCAAATCCTCTACACTGCTATAATCATCTGGATTTAAAGAAATAGACTTATTCAAATTATCTGGTTCAAAAGAATTTCCCTCGCCCAGACTTCCGCCTGCATATTTAAACACATCCAGTTTTCCATCTGCGCTCCCATATTCCACAGAAGTCACAGGCTCACGTCCATTAATTGAAACCTGATTATACGAATCTTTAAAATTATCTTTCAGTTTCAATTTGTAAGACAAAACCAGTTTTCCCTTCGGTTCAATGCAGAAGCCATCTATTTTTTTAATCACATCCGCATTCTTTTGCGAATTTTTATTAGATGTAATCAGGAAACTAAAATCTTTTACATCCCACTTATTTATAACCAATTCATCGCCTTTATTAATTCCTTTTACACCTTCGGCTTCTTCCACTGTTAAAATTAATTGATAATTATTATTTGCATCATCTACTTGATGCGTTGTATCACTGCTATTATCCTTATTTACCAGAGTGTCTTTTCCATATACTTCTGTGATATTACTCTCTCCAGTATTGGTAATGGTAATTTTATAAGTAAGAACATCCCCTCTTGAAACAATTCCTGGATTAGGCAAAGGATTTCCATCTTTATCATATACTACTTTTGTTTCCGTAATGTCCCCTTGACTTGGTTCTACTACAACCTCAGAATCTGATTTATGATTTTCATCGATTTCTGCTGTATTTTTAACTTTAACAAAGCCAGTCTCTACTTTCGGCATCGTCGCCCAAACATTAACGGATGCAGATTCACCAGCATTAAAAGTTCCAACGGCCTTAAATATAACTTTTGTAATTTTCCCGTTTTCGTCTTTTTCATAAACTCTTTCAATAGTGACATCGTTAGGTTTATTTTCCACGAATTTATCACTCTGTTTATTTTCTTCAATGGTAATTCCATTTGGAATATCCCAAAATGCCAATGGCTCATTTTCTGTTAATACAGATGAACTAATTCCAGTATTTTTTACTGTAATTGTATATTTTACAAGATCTTCGGAATCAGCCAAAGTTCTGTCAGCTGTTTTGGTAATATCAAAATTGCGGGAATTCTTATGTACGGTTACTTCACCCTTTACAACATGCTCCCCTTTAATCACCTGTGCAACATTTTTGAAACTCTCTTCTGTTGAATTACTTTTCAGCTTAACTGGAACTTTGATGGTAACACTTCCGCCAGGTTGTATATCCGCCAAAGTGCCTGCAATTTCACCAGTAACTGAATCATAAGTGACCTCGCTAGTAAAGCTGCCACCCTCAATAGTTACCTTTGCAACCGTACCGTCCAGTTCCATTCCAGCAGGAAGCACATCTGAGAACTTCCAGCCACTAGCCGCTGCAGTTCCTGTATTTTTAATTGTGATGGTATACTCTTCTTTTCCATCTACAATTGGTTCGGCGGAAGCAGTTTTGGTTACTTCCATTTTTTCTTCATCTTTTTTCTGCTTTACGGTATTGGTTTTAGTTGCTTTATCATTATTGATTGTAATCTGGTTTGTAATTTCCTGGGTTTCGTTTTGAACAACTTTCATGAGTACATAGCCCAAAACTTCTTTTCCAGATGGTACACTTTCAAATTTCCAGGTTGCCTTATCTCCAGCTATTTCTGCTGTTGCTTTTATTGGGGAATCTGCTTTTGTCCAAATTCTCTTAGATGGAGTAAATGCATTTCCACCTACATTCCACTGACCATTAGTCGACAATGTATTAAGCTCATCTTCAGTAATAAACGCAAGACTTCTGGCAGGACTAACCTTAGTAAGATCATCTTCAATAACGATATCTGTATCAACGTCTCCGTTATTTGTTGCTTTTACCTGATATAAAATATAATCGCCATAAAGTACATAGCTATTATTTTGATTATAATCATTCCAGTGCCCTGTCTTAGCTGTTTCAACATGCAAAATTGATTTATTATTGCCATAGTCATCCCGAAAATCAATCTCACCAGGTTTCTTAACGAGAACAGTTGCTTCCGCTTTATCAGCAAGCTTAATATCTGCAGAATTATCAATAGGTGAAACTGTTGTTTCTAACTCGTTGTTCACTTCTCCATCTACATAATTTTCTGCAAACTTAATTTTATCTTTGCTTACTATTACTTTTCCAGTCCAGTCATCAAGCTGTTTTTTTGGATCCTCAGAACTAGAACTTTTTGTATATGTAATAGTATATCCCACAACCTTATTCGAATCATTTTCATCATAGATTGAATTTTTCATGTATCCATCCATATTCTCAAAGGAAATAGCGGCATCTGCATCAGCCGCATCAATATACATTCCTTCAGGAAAACGCATTGTATCTGTAATGCTAAAACCTTTCAGCCAAAGATTTCCCTCTTTAATCTCATCGTGATATTCATGCAGAGTAAACTTGAGATCATCTTTCATTACAAAACTTGTTGTAGTGCCAGTAGTTCCAATAGATACATTATCTGCTGTTTTTTTATGATGCCATTTCGGCTCTGCTTCACATTTCAATGAGGCATTCGCTTTGTTTTCTCCATCTACTGTAAAACTAGCATTAATATCATCTTTACTACTGCTTACGCCTTCTGGAAATTTCACTCTCATTTTTATCAACTGAGTAGATCCATTTTCAGTCAATCCTTCAACTTTGATTTTTTGATTGCCATCCGCATCAGTGCTCAAAGTGTATGTTATACCATTTGCAACATATATGTTATTTACAAAATCTGGAAATTTTGCATTCGTCTTTCCAAGATTAATTTCTACGTCAGAAGTAACAATATGATCATTGTTATTAGCCATTCCAATGGATGCAAACAAGTATCCTTCTTTACCAGATTTTATACTGTCAATAGATGCACTACCACTTTCCCCATTTTCCTTAAAAGACAAAGCAACACTAGTAATTACATTTGGATTTGAAGCGCGCGTAATTGTAGTCGTCACGCCACCCACAATTGAAAAACTATCCTGCGTAAAACCCATAGAGGTGATCTCGCCGTCTGCGTTTGTGTTTACGTATTCGGTTACAACTTCGGCCTGTCCATCATTGTCCAAGTGGACAACATCTTTATTTACGACGTCGCCATCAACGGTGCTTTCCTGAATCTGTTTGAAGCTCATATCTACTTTTACATTTCCGTTTTCAGGTTCAATTCTGCTTCCATCGGCGGTCAGGAAATATACATCGTAAAGTACGTACTCAGCTTCCGTATTCTCAGCGTCCAGTCCCAACTGGCTGCTCAGCTGGCTGTTGAATGCTGCTACTGCTGCATTGTAGCGGTCGGTGCCAGGTGCGATGTAGTCCGCTTTGATTTCTGCATCCTGTGGAAGGTTTGCATCTTCCGGAGCTGTTGCTGTAATCACTACACGACTGTCTTCATATCTGAAAGAAGTCTTCGGTGCTTCTGTCGGAGTCGGTGTCTCACTTGGGGACGCGCTGACTTCTGGTGTCGGAGTTGCAGTTGCCTCGGCAGCTGGTGTTGCTGTAGCTTCCGGTGCTGCAGGAGCTTCCGTCACTTCTGCTGCAGGTGCCGCTGTGGGCTCTGTTGCAGGTGTTTCTGTCGGAGCTGCTGCAGGCGCCTCTGTTGGCTGCTCTGCTGGCGCTTCTGTCGGCTGCTCGGCAGGTGCTTCCGTCGGCTGCTCTGCTGGCGCTTCTGTTGGCTGCTCAGCAGGTGCTTCCGTTGGCTCCTGAGCTTGTTCCGCAGCAGGAGTTTCCTGCACTTGCTGAGATTCTTCCTGTTTCTCAGCAACCGGTTCCGCTCCCTCCTCTGTTGCGTATGCTTCTGCTTCGCTTTCAGACGGAGTCGGTGTTGCCGTCGCGTCCTCAACGTAGGTATCGTCTGTTGCCAGAACAGTCAGACTGGACTGCTGGAATATCATAGATACCGCCAGAAGTATGGCAAAAAACGATTTCAGCCTTGAATTCTTTTTCATGTTACAACCTCCTTTTTAAGATCGGGTTTTCCTTTTTTTCGGTGTGGTTTCGCAGGCAGAAGTAGCCCAAAACCCATTTTTATCATCATATCACACTGATTTTGAAGGAGCAATAATTTATGATCACCTGAAAAATCCCTGTTTTCTGCTGTTTCACTAAGGAACCTGGCATGAATCGGTCTTCATTTTCGTATTTTTATAGTGTGTATTTTAGTGTACTGTCTCCATTTTCGACTTTTCATTGAAAAAAACACACAATTTCTTATTTTCTCTGCTTTCACAGGACAAAAAAGCTACATGTTTACTCCATTTTCTCTGTTTGAATTTCAGCATATTGCACAATTTCACGCCCTGTTTTCTAAACTATATTCGCTCCAATTTTCGTATTTTTTCATGGTGTATCTTGATGTACACTCTTTCGTGTGGTATAATAAATGCCAGAAAACCAATGCACTTATACAATTGGCAAACAAGAAATACGCACCATCTTCATTTTCAAATGATAAAGCATACAGGAGGACTCCCTATGTTTCTCAAAAAGACCCCTAAGGCAAAGGGAACTTACCTTGCCATCACCGAATCCTACTATGATAAAGAGAAGAAAGCCACTCGTCAGAAGACCATTATGGGGTTGGGATATCTGGAAGATTTAAAGAAGGATTACCCGGATCCCATCAGCCATTTCGAGAAGGTTGTCGCTGATATGAACCAGGAACGAGAAGCTAAAAAGAACTCTGTGGTATATGTTGACCTTACTACTGCTCTCTCACCGGGAGAACACTCTCTGAAAAATGTAGGCTACGGCATTCTGAAATACCTTTATAAGGAGCTTCAGCTGGACATTTTCTGGCGTACCAGGACCTGGAATCTATCTCTCCCCTATAATATAGAAGAGCTTTTCCGATATATGGTCATTTCCCGTGCGCTTTACCCAAATTGCACCTGGAATGAAGCTATTGAAAAAGGAATCTACTTCGAAGAATCCGGAAGCATCTCAGACAAAGACCTGGATTCTGCCTTTCATGTTATTGTGAAACTGCAAAAAGATCTGCAGAAGTGGATTTATGAGCATTCCGGCAGCATCCTTTCCAGAGATACTACTTCTGCTTTTTTGGATCACACCAGCTATAATTTTTCCATTCCGGGAAGCATGCCCTCTGACACGCAGCCCAATGCCAAACGTACAGATTCCACCCTTCACCTGGATCTTCTCACGGACAGAAATGGAATTCCCATTGCATATGACCTGTCTACCAGTGGTACTGTGTTGAACCAGTCTGTTTTTAATGCCGTAAAGCAATTAAAGAGAGAGAATCCCAGAACCCGTTTTTATAATACTGCACCTGCACGTCCGGAGGAGGAGCCTTTTATTTGCAATGGAGTTCCGGCAGACGGATATATTTATGGTCTGCCTGTACATACTGCGAATGCAGAATTTAAGGATTGGGTACTGAAGGATGGTTATCAGGAAATGAAAATTCTGAATGAAAAGCATCAGACTATCCCTCTTCTTTATAAAGAGCGGATTTTTGAGGATAGGGAAAAACAATTTGTATACTACCATGAGCTTCAGGCCAGACAGCAGCGCCTTGCCAGGGAGTCTTCCGGAAGGCGTACCGGATTGAAGCTGGACGGATATACTGCCATTGCTACTGATAATCTGGAGGTGGATAATCTTGCCCCTTATCGTCTTTTCAGCGGACTTCGTCATATGGAGAAAATTTTCCTTGATTCCAAAAGCCAGTATGACTCCTCTGCTACCTTCATCTGGACACCGGATAAGATCAATGCCCATTTTGTGATTGGGTTTGTGTCCTTTACTTTAATGCGTATGCTGCAGGCGAAGCTTGATTTCCAGTTTTCCATGGAACAAATCGGGACTTCTTTGCAGCGGTATAATTGTGTGCAGATTGCAGGTAATATTTATCAGTTTACCTATTATGATGTGATTCTGGATGCATGTGAGAAGGCGCTGAAGCTGGAGCTGCATAATAAATACCGCAGCCAGCTCCAGATTCGGAGACTGCTGCGGTACTAAGGACTTTATATTTTTATATCTTTTTATACATGTCAGGCTTTTTCGCCTGGCATGTTATCTGTCTGCTCCCAGGCTTCCCTCTCCTGGAAAATGCAGTTCGTACATTTCCCGGGCGGCGCGGGTGACGATTCCAAGCTCTTCTTCCATCTTCAATGTCTGCGGAAGCACCACGGCAGTATCATAAATATCCGCTTTCAGCTTGTCCTTGGCACGCTCACTGCTCATTTTCATAATTCCAAACAGCGTGCTGTTATAAGCCTTATCAGACTCACTAAGCTCCATATACGTCTTCACCATATGGCAGCACTCCCTGTAAAGAAGCTCTTCATAATCCTTTCCCTTGGCGCAGATTTCCTGGAATTTCATTTTATTCAGCTGTTTCATGATCTCCTTACGTCCGCCACGGACTCCCATAAAGCGCTTGCCGCTGTCTTTATTAAACTCCATCAGCATCCACAGTGCGATCAAACCGTCAGCCCGGGTATCACCGCCAAGCTCAGACGGATCCTGATAACGGATGTCCCAAAGCTCCTTGCGGATCTGATTCAGCTCCGGCTCCTCTCCTGCCTCAATTGACATATTCAAAAGTGCCAGACGTCTGGCCGGGTCCGATTCTCTGTAGTATTGTGTAATAGTCGGGGTATCCATAATATTCTCCTTTATACTTCTTCGTAGGTCAGCTCGGTCTCAGCCATATTAAGAGCTTCCTCGATTACTTTATCCATATCCATATAGCGGTACATGCCCAGTCGTCCGCCGAAGAGTACATTCTTCTCTTCTAATGCACGACGCTCATACTTGTCAAAGAGCTCGTCATTCTTCGGATCATTAATGGGATAATATGGCTCTTTTCCCTTCTCCCATGCTGCCGGATATTCTCTTGTGATAACTGTCTTCGGCTGTGTCCCAAACTCGAAGTGCTTATGCTCAATAATACGGGTATAGGGCACCTCATAATCGGTATAGTTCACAACCGCATTTCCCTGATAGTTCCCCATATCAAGCACTTCTGTCTCAAAACGCAGGGAACGGTACTCCAGCTCACCATAGCAGTAATCATAAAATTCATCGATCATACCGGTAAAAAGGATCTTATCTGCCTGTGCAGTGAGCTCTTCTCTATTTGCAAAGAAATCCGTCTTCAGGCAAACCTGGACACCCTCCAGAAGCTTCTTGATAATACGGGTATAGCCGCCCTTCGGAATACCCTGATAGGGATCCTTAAAATAGTTATTATCATAGGTATAACGAAGAGGAAGTCTCTTGATAATAAAGGACGGAAGGTCCTTACACTCTCTTCCCCACTGCTTGCGGGTATAGCCCTCTACCAGCTTCTCATACACATCCTGTCCCACCAGCGCCAGTGCCTGCTCTTCCAGGTTCTTCGGGTGTGTGATGTGCATGCGGCTGATCTGCTCCTGAATCTTCGCCTTCGCCTCTGCCGGAGTCCGAACTCCCCAGAGCTGGTGGAATGTATTCATATTAAACGGAAGATTATACAATTCATCCTTATACACAGCAATAGGTGAATTTACAAAGTGGTTAAACTCTGTAAACTGATTCACATAGTCCCAGATTTCCTTCTTAGAAGTATGGAAAATATGTGCGCCATACTTGTGGACCTGGATGCCTTCTACTTCCTCTGTGTAAATATTACCGCCGATATGATCACGCTTGTCGATCACCAGGCAGGTCTTGCCCTTCTTAGTAGCTTCGTGAGCAAATACAGCTCCAAAAAGTCCGGCTCCTACAATTAAATAATCATATTTTTTCATCTTGTGTTGCCCCTTTCTGTTATGGGAATGCAGATTTATTACGTCCGTTTTCTGCCAGACACTGATATACAATGTCTTTCATTCCCGGATAAAGATGTTATTATTATAACAAATTTTCAGAAAAAAAGGTAGCCCTTTCCATATAAGGACTACCTTTTTTATAAAACTTTCTTAATGGTCGCATCGCAACCTATAACACGCATCACGATGCACAACGATCATGCAACTGCATTATTTCGCAGCAACTCTGTCAAACTCATCTGTGATTTCTTTGGACGGAGCCTTAGTCACAAGGCTGACGATCACGATCATCACCAGACTGAGCAGGAAACCAACTGCCAGGGAATAAAGTCCTGTATAGGTTCCCAGTGTCTGTCCTCCGACTAACGGAATATAGTCCCAGATAATAACGGTAAGTCCGCCAGTCACCATACCTGCAATGGCACCTGGAAGATTGGTTCTTCTCCAGAACAGGGACATTACCACGATCGGTCCAAATGCGGAACCAAGTCCTGCCCATGCATTGGAAACCAGTCCCATAATACTGCTGTCCGGATTCCATGCAATGACAAATGCGATCACTGCAATCACAATAACCGTGATGCGGCTTACTTTCAGAATTTCCTCTGTATCAGCATCCTTCTTGATAAAGCTCTGATACAGATCCTCAGACACTGCAGAAGCCGTTACCAGAAGCTGGGAATCCGCTGTGGACATGATCGCTGCAAGGATTCCGCAGAGGAACAGTCCACCGATAAAGGGAAGCGCAAGCTCTGAGGTAAACACCTTGCGGATCATCTCAATAAATACGCTCTCAGAAGAAGCAGCTCCGTTCTCCCCAAGAATAACAGGAAGCAGATAAGCTCTTCCGATCACAGCGATTGCAAATGCAGCTGTCAGGGAAAGAAGATCCCATACAATGGCAATCGCCCAGGATTTTTTCAGTTCCTTCTCGTTCTTAACTGCCATAAATCTTACCAGTACGTGGGGCATTCCACAGTATCCAAAGCCCCATGCCAGCTGGGAAAAGATCTCTATAAAGGTATATGGTCTGTCTCCATTCATAAACGGGTTCAGATAAGCACCTGCACCGCCGGTCACGCCGCTCTGGGAGATCAGGTCTGTAAGATTGCCTGGAAGCAGGAAATATGCCACCAGCGGAACTACAAGAAGTCCGATAAGCATCAGGGTTCCCTGTACAAAGTCTGTTACACAGACCGCCATAAAGCCGCCCATGAAGGTATAGCAAAGAATAACCGCAGCTCCAATGGCAAGTGCTATATGATAATCAAGTCCAAATACGGTATTGAACAGCTTACCGCCTGCTGCCAGCGCAGAAGCTGTATACACCAGGAAAAAGATTACGATTACCACTGATGAGATCAGAAGCAGGATCTTTTTCTTATCACGGTAGCGGTTCTCGAAAAATGCCGGGATGGTCATGGAATTGTTTGCTGCGATGGTGTATTTACGAAGTCTTCCGGAAATACAAACCCAGTTGAGAACAGTTCCGATAAAAAGTCCTACCGCGATCCAGATCTGTCCGGATCCAAAAGAATAAATGGCTCCGGGAAGACCCATCAGAAGCCATCCGCTCATATCAGAAGCCTGTGCAGAAAGGGCTGCCACCCATCCGTTCAGTCCTCGTCCTCCAAGGAAGTAATCCTCTGAGCTGGAGGTCTTTTTCATGTAAACCGCGCCGATGACGATCATCATGGCAAGGTAAAACACAAAAGCAATCAGAATTATCACTGTTGTACCACTCAATTTTTTCTCCTCCTCTGTTATAAAATCTGCCGTCCCCAAATCATCCGGACAGCAAAATAACATATTTCATACTTTACCACAGAAGAGTATGAAAGTGCAAGTGATATTATATATTTTTTTGAAAGTATGCGTTTTATAAACACAGAATATGAAACTACTTCTCTTTCCCTTTCAGATAAACATGTTTAATATACCACAAAGCCTTTTCTTCCCCCTTGTCATTGAGGATCCGAAGCAGCCCCTCTAGCTCTTTTTTTGTCTGGGGATGTACAAACCACAGCTTCGGCTTGCTTTTCAGAAAATATTCCAGCGGCTTATGATTGTCGTATGCGGCCCCAAGATACGTCCTGGAAGCACTGATCCTGTCCATCACCATCTCTGCCACATATCTACGAGGCATTTTCGCCCCCATGATCACATGCTCCGGATCATTTATGGAATAATCCACCCAATGCTCATAATGATGCTTATTGCGCCCTTTATGATGAAGCCAGGCGGTAGACACGCCAGTATCCTCACGTTCTGCGTTATTTGGACTTCTGTTCCCCTGATAATATTTGCAGCCCACCAGAAATTCCGATGGAGTATATTTGGAAAGGTCATGGAGAAGCCCCTGCTTGTAAAGTCCGATTCGGAAGCAATAGTGCATGACCATCAGCTTATGCTTTGTGATCGTTTTAAAGTGAAGCCATGGATGCATTGTCACCGGACCTCCTTTCCTTATTCTCAGCTTCTGTCACAGTATTGTCTGTAGCTGCAGTTTTCTTCGCTTTTGCGACTGGCAGTTTTTCATTCTTTTTTCCTTTGCCAGTATGTTTTCTTTCAGGCTCCGGTTTCTTCACACCCTGAAGTACAACCACTGTACGCGGTCCCACCTCCACGGCTCTTTCATAAACCTGGCCATTTTCCCCATAAAATCCGTCACAGGTCAGATCTCCGGTATCCATCACTTTCTTCCACTCCATCCCCTCTGGAAGATTGGGAAGCGCAATATTCCTGGTTTCCCAGTGAAAATTATAGCCTGTATAAAGGAAATCATCCTCGCTTCCGTCCGGCAGCTTTGCGTATGCCCCGCACAGCATCATGCCGATCATGCGGCTGGTATTTTCCATGTTGCAGAACCATGCACGTTCCCCATGAAAAGACATATCCGGGAATCCCTTGCCAAGGTAATCTGCTTCTTTCATGCTCTCACTCATATGAAGGACAGGATGAGCCTTCCGAAGTGCAACTGCCTTTTTTACAAAGGCGAGCATACTGGCATTTCTCCGCAGTCCCCGCCAGTCAATCCAGCCAATGGAATTGTCCTGACAGTAAGCATTGTTATTTCCCTCCTGGGAATTGCCGATCTCATCACCGCCATAGATCATGGGTACTCCCTGGGAAAACAGCAGCATGGCAAAAGCAGCACGCATCTGGCGCTCCCTCATCTGACGGATCCACTGCTTCCGGCTTGGTCCCTCAATGCCGCAATTCCAGGAATAATTATAGCTGCAGCCGTCATTATTGCCTTCCCCATTTGCCTCATTGTGCTTATAATTGTAGGAAACAAGGTCATTTAAAGTAAAACCGTCCTGGCAGGTGATATAATTGATCACTCCATGGTCATCCGGGTTATGACGGATGCGATACTGCACAGCCGGAACCATATCCTCATCGCTTTTCAGGAATCTGCGCATATCCTGCAAAAATCCCAGATTATATTCCGCAAAGCAGCGCTTTCCTGGTCTGCGGTTCTTATAAAGAGCAGCCGTATCCATTCCTTCTGCCATGATCTTCGTCCCTGCAAGCAGGCCGTCCTTCATGATCAGGTCAAGAGGTGCCCCTTCTCCCAGAATATGAAAGCCGTCCACATGATAATTCTGTTTCCAGAACTGCACTGCACGAAGTGCCATTAAAGGATTAACTTCTGCCGGAAAATACATTTCCATGATACAGCCAATCCCTGCTTTGTGAAAAGCCCTGATCATGTCACAAAATTCCCTGTGGGGATCCCGGGTAGCGCAATAAGCACTCTTTGGCGCGAAATAAAGACCATTTCCATATCCCCAGTAATTTACCTCGTCTTTTTTCCCCTTCTGGGAAACCAGACCGTCTGGCTCCTTTGGCGGAACCACCTCCATAAATTCATAGGCCGGCATAAGCTCTACTGTATTAATGCCAAGCTCCTGCCAGTATGGGATCATCTGTACCAGACCGGAAAAAGTGCCCCGAAGGCCTGCCGGCAGCTTAGCCTGCCTGGTATATCCACGGACATGTACTTTATAGAGGATCATATCTCCAAAGTCTGTTTCCGGTGCTTTCTCATCCCCCCAGTCATAACCATTGCCTGACCAGAAGCCGCATCGCACCTTGTGGGGATCCTCCTCCCACGCTGCCCCAAAGTGCTCTCTTCCGCTGATTCTGCTGGCACAGGGATCCAGATAGATTTCCCCGTTTATCTTAAAATTGTATTCCAGATTGGTTACATTTAATTTTTTCATAAAGACAGAAAAAATCCGTCCTGTACGATATTTTTCATCCAGAAGAAGCTCATAAAAGGGCTCTCTTCCCCTCTTCCTGTAAAGAAGCAGGTAAACCTCGGAATCCTCTTCCGCTTCCACTGCAAAATTATATCCATCTGCCATCTGGGTTACCCCAAGTAAAAGAGGATAACCGTATGTCACAACCACGCTCTTATTTCCCGGTATTGGCACTTTATAAGCCCTCCTGTCTTTGTCTGCTGTCTCGTCTGTAGCCATTTTTGTACACAGAGCACGTTTCCCAAAGGGAATCTGCATAATGCAATCTTTCTCATGAAATAAAATCATCCGATGATATCTGTTTATCCCCAGATCCTGCCATACAGGACTCCCTATGGTCTAAAATTTCAGATCCAGCTCTACAGGACAATGGTCGGACCCCATTATCTCGCTGTGAATCTTCGCATCCTCCAGATTCTCTTTCAAGGACGGAGAGGTGATGAAATAGTCAATTCTCCATCCGGCATTCTTCTCTCTTGCCTTAAATCGGTAAGACCACCAGGAGTAGGCACCCTCAAGCTCCGGATAAAAGTAACGGAATGTGTCAATAAATCCAGCTTCCAGAGTTCTGGTAAAGCAGGCTCTCTCTTCATCTGTGAAACCCGCGTTCATCCGATTGGTCTTAGGATTCTTCAGGTCAATTTCCTGATGTGCCACATTCATGTCTCCACAGCAGATCACAGGCTTTTTCTCCTGAAGCTTCAGAAGATAAGCCAGAAAATCTCTTTCCCATTCCATGCGGTATTCCAGTCTTCGAAGCTCTGACTGGGAATTGGGCGTATATACGGTAACCAGATAAAAATTGTCCATCTCTGCAGTGATCACACGTCCTTCTTTATCGTGTTCCTCTATTCCAAGTCCGTAGGTTACGGACAACGGTTCTTTTTTCGTAAAAACAGCTGTTCCGGAATATCCCTTGCGGTTCGCGTAATTCCAATATTGATAATAACCTGGAAGCTCCAGCTTCACCTGGTTCTCCTGACATTTGGTCTCCTGAAGACAGAAAATGTCTGCGTCCAGCTTCGCAAAGCTTTCTTCAAAGCCCTTGGTGATACAGGCACGGATTCCATTTACGTTCCATGATACAAGCTTCATGTTGTTCTCCAATCTGTAAAAATTTATATGATGCACAAAAATCCTTCTGTACATGATTTTGCCCATTTTTTCAAAGTTTCCAGTGAACTTCATTCGCCAAAAACCTCTCATAGGATATTGCCTGTGAATATTCAATATATTCTAACATTTTCTTCATTATAACACAGATTTCCCTATTCACAAAACCCTATTTTTCTGGTACAATCTAAATATTGTCCGGGCATACCGTTACCAGTGAAAATGAAGCTAAAGAAGTCCCGGTGTTACCTTGTTTTACAGCATGGACATGCTTTTTCACAGGTAACATATAAATACAATTTTTTTATAAAGTGAGGTATTTTTAATGAGTGATTCAGATATGACAAATTCTTGCAGCAGCTGTGGAAGCAGCTCATCCTGCGGCGGTTCCGACTGTTCCACATGCGGTGGATGCAGCACTGACGCAAACCAGCACAGCACTATTACTCTTACCATGGAGGATGATACTGAGGTAGAATGCGCCATCCTTACCATTTTCCCCGTAGATGCAAAGGAGTATATTGCGCTTCTTCCTCTTGACGAAGAGGGCCAGAATCATGACGGTGAAGTTTATCTGTATTCCTTCACCCGCACTGCAGAGGGTGCTCCCATGCTTTCCAATATTGAAAGCGACGAAGAGTACAATAAGGCTGCTATCGCATTTGACACTGTTTTACAGAATGCACGGGAAGCAGAAGCTGCCGGAGCGCCTTTAGAGTAATCTCTCCGGTGGTCTTTAAAGAAATTTCCTGCGGGAGCATCAGAGTAATCTTCCCGGTGGTCTTTAAAGAGATTTCCTGCGGGAGCCTGTTTGAAAAAGGCTTTCTGCAAAATTTGAAAAAAACTTAAGCACAATAAAAGCAGGTATCTGTGATTGATAAATTCATCACATTTACCTGCTTTTGTATTTCCCATAGAACTGCGAGGGCGCCGCAGCGGGTTACTTCGTCGTACTTCCAAACCCGCCATTTCTCACATCTGTCACATCATCATCTACGGTAATCCCGTACTCAACGAAGATTCCCTGCATAAAGCCTGTATCTGCCTTCAATTCTACCACTTTATTCTCATTGGTATCATTTGTCAGCTTGGCAAAAATATGGCCTTCATTGTCAGAATAAAAATAATCGCTGTCAATAATCCCCACCGTATTATTCAGCTGCAGACGGAATTTGAATCCCAGGCCGCTTCTTGGATAGCATTTCAGCACCCATTCCTGATCCATCTCCACACAGATCCCGGTCGGAATCTTGATGGTCTCGCCTGGCTTGATGGTAAAATCAGCTGGGGAAAAGAAATCATAGCCTGCGCTTCCGGCAGTAGCCCGTCTTGGAAGACGGATTCCCTCATAAATCTTCTCTGCCTCGTCAGCAGACACGCCTTCAAAAGCATCCATCCAGTCTGCCACAAAGCGCTCTTTACTTACTTTATGAAATTTTGCAATTCTCTTCATGTTTCCTCCTGTTTGTCCCGTGCAGACGCCTTTTCCAAAGCTCCGGCTCTGCAGCGGATATAAAGAATGCCGGGCACATCTGTCCGGCATCCCCCAAGCTGTCACTGTGCTTTTCCTACACAGTGACCTTGCATTTTATTCTTATTTTGCCTCTGCCGGAACATCCTTGATGCTGAAGCTCATTCTTCCCATCTTGTCTTTTCCAAGGCATACAACAGTCACTTTATCCCCAAGTGTAAGAACATCCTCTACACGGTTGATTCTCTCCTTGCAGATCTTGGAAATGTGAACCATTCCCTCTTTGCCAGGTGCGAACTCAACAAATGCGCCAAACTCCTTGATGCTTACAACCTGTCCGGTAAGGATCTGTCCCTGCTCGAAGTCAGAAGCAATGATCTCAACCATACGCTTTGCTTCCTGCATGTTCTTGTCATCTACGCCGCAGATAGATACAGCACCCTCATCTGTGATGTCGATCTTGACACCTGTGCGCTCAATGATGGTGTTGATGGTCTTACCTCTCTGGCCAACAACATCACCGATCTTCTGAGGATCGATCTGGATCTGGATGATCTTCGGAGCATATTTTCCAACAGTTGTACGAGGTGCAGGGATACATTTCTCAATAACTTCGTTAAGGATGTACTCTCTTGCTTCCTTGGTACGTCTGATTGCTTCTTCTACGATCTGTCTTGTAAGACCGTGGATCTTAATATCCATCTGAATCGCTGTGATACCGTCATGAGTTCCGGCTACCTTGAAGTCCATGTCGCCAAAGAAGTCCTCAAGTCCCTGGATATCAGTAAGAACGATATAATCATCATCTGTGTCACCTGTTACAAGACCACAAGAAATACCTGCAACTGGCTTCTTAATCGGTACACCGGCAGCCTCAAGAGACATGGTGGATGCACAGATACTTGCCTGGGAGGTAGATCCGTTTGACTCAAAAGTCTCGGATACAGTACGGATTGCATATGGGAATTCTTCTACGCTTGGAAGAACCGGTACAAGTGCTCTCTCAGCAAGTGCTCCATGACCGATCTCACGGCGTCCCGGTCCTCTGGATGGCTTGGTCTCACCTACAGAATAGGACGGGAAATTGTAGTGATGCATATATCTCTTGCTTGTCTCAAACTCGTCAAGTCCGTCAATTCTCTGTGCCTCTGCAAGAGGTGCCAGAGTAGTGATGGTACAGATCTGAGTCTGTCCACGGGTGAACATAGCGGAGCCATGTACTCTCGGGATGATGTCAACCTCTGCAGCCAGAGGACGGATCTGTGTGATCGCACGGCCGTCCGGACGTTTGTGATCTTTCAGGATCATCTTACGAACGGTCTTCTTCTGATACTGGTAAACAGCCTCACCAAGAACAGCAAGCCACTCCTCTTTCTCTGCGAAAGCTTCTTTCAGCTTGTCTGTGATCTCTGCAATATTGTTCTCTCTTGTCTGTTTGTCATCAGAGAATACGGCAACTTCCATTTCTTCCGGAGGAACGATCTCCTTGATAGCGTCAAACAGCTCCTGCGGAACTGCACAGGACTCATAGCTGTGTTTCTCTTTACCGCACTCAGCGATGATCTGATCGAAGAATCTGATGATCTCCTGGTTTACTTCATGTGCTTTATAAATAGCCTCGATCATCTGATCCTCCGGAACCTCGTTGGCACCAGCCTCGATCATGATAACTTTGTCTCTTGTGGAAGCTACTGTCAGCTGAAGATCAGAAATATCCTTCTGAGCCAGTGTAGGGTTCACAACATACTCTCCATTGATCAGGCCGATCTGTGTCGTTGCACATGGGCCATCAAATGGAATATCAGAAATACAGGTAGCAAGGGAAGAACCAAGCATAGCCGGGATCTCCGGGTTGCACTCCGGATCTACAGACATAACCATGTCTACCAGTGTTACATCGTTTCTGTAATCCTTCGGGAACAGAGGACGCATAGGTCTGTCGATAACACGGGAGGTAAGGATTGCGTGCTCGCTTGCCTTTCCCTCTCTCTTATTGAAACCGCCCGGAATCTTTCCTACGGCGTACATTTTCTCTTCATATTCAACGCTTAACGGGAAAAAATCGATTCCCTCTCTTGGCTCCTTGGATGCAGTTGCTGTAGCAAGTACAGTGGTATCACCATAATGCATAAGTGCTGCGCCATTGGCCTGTTTCGCAACACGTCCGATATCTACGGTAAGTGTTCTTCCAGCTAATTCCATGGAATAACTTTTGTACATGTCTTCTCTCCTTTTTCATATAAAATATTGATCTGAAGCCACCCTACACTTCTGCAGAAACTGTGAAAACCAGTTCTGACCAACGTATATTGCAGCTCTCTTTGCCTCTGTCACAACAGAAGTCCGAAACGACTGAAAAACACATTTGATATTGCTGTGAGTAGTTTATTTCAAATGTCCTTTTCAGAAGTCTCGGAAATCTTTATCTGTCAGGTTACCCTTACAGACAATAGTGCCTCTATTGTGACACTTGTCACTATCCACAAAAGCTCCGGTGCGGAGCTTGTCTGTGAACAATCATAGCTTTCCTTACATCTTAAAATAGGGCGGATGGATATCCGCCCCTTCCGCATACTAATTATTTTCTTAAACCTAATTTCTCAATCAGTGCACGGTATCTTTCGATGTCTGTTTTCTTTAAGTAAGCTAACAGTCCACGTCTCTGACCTACCATTTTCAGCAGACCACGTCTGGAATGATGATCCTTGTGGTTGTTCTGTAAATGCTCAGTAAGCTCCTGGATTCTTGCAGTAAGAACAGCTACCTGTACCTCTGGTGAACCAGTATCTCCCTCACATCTTGCATACTCTTTCATAATTGCTGTTTTCTTTTCTTTTGAAATCATCTTGATTTCCTCCTTATTATTCTTAATGGTCTCCCATGCAGGTATTCCTGTGGGGACGTAATCGCCGCATATTAAGAGACGGTCGGAGTGTCCAACCCCTGAATATGGGCTGTCTGATATGTGAACGCAAGGACTAAACCTGCTCACACCTTGCCTAGTATAGCATACCCGCCAAATTCTGTAAACTGTTTTTTTCGTTTTTCTTCCCGATATTATTTCTCAGTTTTCTCAAAATATCTCCGGCCATCCTCTGCATCCGCCAGAAGTCTGCTCTTCAGCGCCTCAAGAGAGGGAAATTTCCGTTCCGGCCTCAAAAACTTTTTGAAATCCACCCGGCATTCCTCTCCGTAGAGATCTTCCTTACAGTCAAAAAGATAGGTTTCCACCCCTATAAAGCTCTCACCAACCGTAGGCTTACAGCCAATGTTGGTAATTCCGTGGTATATCTTATCCCCGAAATAAGAGCTTGTCACATACACACCGTTTGGCGGCAGGATCTTGGTCCTGGGAGGCACGAGATTGGTAGTGGGAAGCAGAACCTTATGTCCCATTCCCCTGCCATGTACCACCTGGCCTTCCACAAAGTAATCCCTTCCCATAAGGGAAGTAACTTTCTCCATATTTCCTTTTTTCAGTTCTTCTCTGATATAGGTACTGCTGATCTTCCTGTGTCCATCCATTTCTTTGGAAAGGATTTCCACATCAAAGCCATACTTTTCTCCAAATTCCATAAGAAGCCGGGGCGTACCTTTCCGCTCAAAGCCAAACCGGTTGTCCTCTCCCACTACTACGTAGGATGCCCCAAGATCTCCCATAAGAATCTCTTTTATAAAATTCTCAGCCTTCATATGCCGGATCCTGTCATTTAACTGGCATTCTACCAGCACATCCACGCCAAGCTTTTCAAGAAGGGAAGCGCGCTCCTGGCTGGTAAGGATCATGTTGCTGGAAGCATCAATGGCAAAAAGAACAGCCTGTTCTCCAAGTGTCTTCCGCTCCCTGATCTTCTCAACCAGTTTCCTGTGGCCACGGTGGATCCCGTCAAATTTTCCCATTGTTACTGCACAGTTGGCAAGTTTTGGAAACTCACCCTCTATCTTCAGGTATTCCATAATCTCTCCTGTCAAACCAGTTTATGTCTGATTGGTGACTGTTCAGCACCTGCCAAATCGTCACTTTATTATTCAGAACATTTTCACCGGATAATATTTCTTCTTCCCTGCATCCCACTGAAAAATACCTGTAAAAGTTCCGTCACTGGCGTACATGCGCACCCAGCCCTCTTTGTGCTGGGGACTCACCAGATTGTCGGACAGCGGATTTCCGTTTGCCAGAAGCCTGTCCCCGTAAGAATCCGCATAAAGAGCTGGGTACTCAGCCAGAACTGCTTCTACCGGATCGATCATATCCTGGACGGTTCCATCAGCCACAGCAGCTTCCACCTGGGCAAGTGTATGACTCTCACAGAGAGAATACCGGCCCACCCTTGACCGGAGCAGTTCTTCCATACAGCCGCCACAGCCAAGCTTCTCGCCAATATCATGGCACAAGGTGCGGATATAGGTTCCTTTACTGCAGGTCACTCTTATTTTCACCAGCGGAAGATGAAATTCCAGAGGTTCAATCTCGTAGAAGCACACCGGCCTGGCTTTTCGCTCAACCGTTTTGCCCTCTCTTGCCAACTCGTAAAGTTTCTTTCCATTTACCTTCAGAGCAGAATACATAGGCGGAACCTGAAGCTGCTCCCCTACAAAGCTTTTCAGTACTTTTCGCACTTCATCCTCAGTCACATTCACTGGCCGCTCTTCCAGAACTGTTCCGGACATATCCTGGGTATCTGTGTCGATTCCCAGATGAAGCACTGCCTCATACGTTTTTTCCTTATCTGTAAGAAGATCCACCAGCTTGGTGCCTTTTCCAAGGGCTACCGGCAAAACACCGGTAGCATCCGGGTCAAGAGTACCTGTGTGCCCTATCTTTTTCATATGGAGAATTCCCCGAAGCTTGGCTACCACATCATGGGAGGTAAAGCCCTTTTCCTTGTGAATTACAATAATTCCCTGAAAATCTGCCATTACTTATCCTGTCCTAAAAGCTGTTTTTCGATCTGTTCTGAAATATTATTGATAACGTCATACATGGAGCCGGCCAGATCACAGCCTGCAGCTTTCACATGTCCGCCTCCTCCGAAATAGGAAGCAATCTTGCTTACATCTACAGAACCGTTGGAACGGAGTGATACCTTAAACACCTGGCTTTCATGCTCATAAATAAACATTGCCACTTCCACACCTTTCGTAAGACGGAGCTGGCTTACGATTCCATCCAGGTCTGACGGCTTTACACCATAGAAATCCATGTCTCTCAGCTTCATGTAGCCAACGATACATTTACCATCCAGAAGCATAATGCTCTCTGCCAGAACACGCCCCATGACCTGATTCTGGATGTAGCTCTTCTGATAGAAGGATTCGTCAATAATATTGGAAAAATCAACACCTTTTTCCATCAGGTCACCGGCAATGCGCATGGTGTCCGGAGATGTGGAGGAATACTGGAATACACCTGTATCGTGGATCATTCCGGTATAAATAGCAGTTGCAATATCCAGATCGATTTTTTCTTTGTCAAGAAGCTTATACAGAACCTCGCTGGCAGAGCTGATCTCACCATGTACGTGGTTCACATCTGCAAATCCCGGATTGCTCACATGATGGTCAATGCAGACGGTCTTTTTCGCAGAAGCGAAATAATCAGCCGCTACTGCCAGACGGTCAGGGGCGCTTACATCACAGGTCACAAAAAGATCATACTCTCTGGGCTCACCTGCTTCATAATGTACCTCATCCATGCATGCAATATGTCCGAATACCGGCTTCGGCTTCTCCAGATAGATATCTGCCTTGATTTCAGGATACCATTTCTTTATATACAGATAAAGTGCCATGCAGGAACCTACACAGTCACCATCTGGGCGAACATGTCCCCCAATTCCCATGGTCTTTACGCCATCCAGAATTTCTTCGATTCTCTCCATTCCCTTCACCTCGATTTTTACTCTTCGTCTTCAGTTTCTGCTGTATCCTGTTTTTCCCCGTCCTCACTCTCAGTGCCCTTCGAATGGTCGTGTTCGATCACATCATCGATAAGTCTGGACATATTTACGCCATATTCAATGGACTCATCCAGAATGAAGCGGATTTCCGGAGTGTTGCGAAGATTCAGGTTCTTCGCAAGCTGACGGCGGATATAGCCTTCTGCACTTTTCAGCCCTTTAATTGTGGACTGCTTGGATTCCTCGCTGCCAAGGACACTGATAAATGCCTTGCAGGTCTTAAGATCCGGTGCAACCTCCACAGCCATGACAGATGTCATGGGATGGATGCGGGGATCCTTGATCTCACCGCGGATAATGTTGCTCAGTTCTTTCTGAACTTCTGCATTGATCCTTGTATTTTTAATGCTGTTTTTTCTCATTTTTTGGTCTCCTATATGAGCGCAGGCTCTGACAACGAAAATTGGGGGCAATGAGCTTGCCCCCAACTGACACCTGCGATTACTACGCTCTAGCGCGGCACCTCAACCATAATATATGCTTCAACTTTATCTTCTTCTTTAACGTCATTGAAATCCTGGAATACAAGACCACACTCATAGCCTGCACGAACTTCTTTGACATCATCTTTAAATCTCTTAAGGGAAGCCAGCTCACCTTCGTAGATCTGCTCCTCGTCTCTGGTGATGCGTACCTTGCATCCTCTCTGGAAGGTACCGTCAAGCACATAGCTTCCTGCGATAGTACCGATACCGGAAGCCTTGAACAGCTGACGAACCTCTGCATGACCGATTACCTTCTCCTCAAATACCGGATCCAGCATACCCTTCATGGCAGCTTCCACGTCCTCAATTGCCTGGTAGATAACACGGTACAGACGAAGGTCAACGCCTTCCTGCTCTGCCAGCTGTTTCGCTGTGGTATCAGGACGAACGTTAAATCCGATGATGATCGCATTTGATGTAGCAGCAAGGCTGACATCAGACTCATTGACAGCACCAACGCCGCCATGGATCACTCTTACAACAACCTCCTCATTGGAAAGTTTTACAAGACTCTGTTTTACAGCCTCTACAGAACCCTGCACATCGGCTTTGACAATAATCGGGAGCTCCTTAAGGTCGCTTGCCTGAATCTGGTCAAACAGATTATCCAGGGAAAGTTTACCCTTAGTTTCCTCAAGAAGACGGTTCTTATTCTCGGAAACAAATGCTGCTGCAAAATTCTTAGCCTCTTTATCATTCTCAAAGGACATAAGAACCTCTCCGGCATTCGGAACATCGCCAAGACCAAGGATCTCTACAGGAGTAGACGGACCAGCCTGTTTTACACGGCGTCCCTTATCATCCATCATGGCACGTACTTTACCATTGCATGCTCCGGCTGCGATAAAATCTCCAACATGAAGAGTACCCTTCTGTACAAGGATCGTAGCAACCGGTCCTTTGCCTTTATCCAGCTGAGCCTCGATCACAAGACCTCTTGCTGCACGGTTCGGGTTTGCCTTCAGCTCAGAAACCTCTGCGGTTAAAAGGATCATTTCAAGAAGATCATCAATGCCCTCTCCTGTCTTGGCAGATACCGGAACGAACGGAGTTGTACCGCCCCAGTCCTCAGGAATCAGCTCATACTCGGAAAGCTCCTGTTTTACACGTTCAATGTTTGCACTTGGCTTATCGATCTTGTTGATGGCAACGATGATCTCAACACCAGCAGCCTTTGCATGGCTGATAGCTTCTACTGTCTGTGGCATAACACCATCATCAGCTGCAACTACAAGAACAGCGATATCTGTGGAGTTTGCTCCACGCATACGCATGGCAGTGAATGCCTCATGTCCCGGTGTATCAAGGAAAGTGATCTTCTGTCCGTTGATATCAACTACATAAGCACCGATATGCTGTGTGATTCCACCAGCCTCGCCTCTTGTTACGTTTGTCTTACGGATTGCATCCAGAAGAGAAGTTTTACCATGGTCAACGTGTCCCATTACACAGACTACCGGTGGTCTTGAAACCATTGTGGATTCGTCTTCCTCTTCCTCTTTCAGAAGCTCCTCAATTACATCTACTTTTTCTTCTTTTTCTGCAATAATGTCAAATCCAAGAGCAATCTCTTCTGCCTGCTCGAAATCGATCTCGTGGTTTACCGTTACCATCTGACCTTCCATGAACAGCTTCTTAACAATTGCAGATGGCTGCATCTTCATCGCTTCTGCAAGCTCGCGGATGGTAAGCTTCTCCGGAATTGTGATCTCCTTGATCTCCGGTTTCTTCTCTTCCTGTTTCTGCTGCGGAGCAGGTTTCTGAAGTGCTTTCGGGATTCTGGACATCTGGTTTCTGCCGCCCTGGTTTGGTCTGTGTCCGCCACCTGATGTCTTATCGAAATCTTTCTTTTTATTCTTGTTCTCTCTGTCACGCTCACGCTTGCTGTCCTTGGATGTCTTGGTCAGCTCTGGTGTAAAGATTGCGTCAGATCCGCCGCTTCTTCTTGCACCGCCGGAGCGCTGTCCACCCTGGTGGTTCTGTCCGCCAAAGCGTCCTTCACTACGGTTATCTCCGTCTTTTCCTCCGAAACGTCCCTGACCGCCCTGTGGTCTTCCCTGGCCAAATCTGCTGCCATTTCCGTTTCCATTTCTATTGTCTCTGTTGTCACCGCCCTGACGGAATCCACGTCCGTTTCCATCACCCTGGCGCGGTCCTCTGTTCTGGGAATCCCCCTGTCTTACAGGTCTTCCCTGACCATCATTATTTCTGTTTCCGCGGAATCCGCCCTGGCCGCCCTGTGGTCTTCCCTGGCCGAATCTGCCTCCGTTCCCATTTCTGTCACCACGATTGTTATCCCCGCGATTATTGTCGCGGCCTTCGCCTTGACGGAAATTACGGTTGCCCTGGCCATTTCCCTGACGCTGTTGGCCGTCGTTTCTGTTCTGCTGTGCAGCTGGTCTCTGGGATTCTGTCCTTGGAGCTTCTGCTTTTGGTGCAGTCTGAACCGGTTTTGCCGGCTCTGTCTTCGGTGCACTTACCGGTGCGCTCTTTGGTGCTGTCTCAGCTTTTGGTGCCTCAGCTTTTGGTGCTTCTGTCTTAGGAGCCTCAGCCTTCGGTGCACTTACCGGCTTCGGTGCTTCTGTCTTAGGAGCTTCTGTCTTCGGTGCTGCCTTTACAGGTGCCTCCGCTTTCGCTGCCGGCTGTGCCTGTGCTGCAGGACGTGTGCCCTGTGGACGTGCTTTTCTCTCTCCAACTGGTTTCTTTCTGTTCTTCCCGCCGTCACTTGCATTCTGTGCATGATATACGCGGATAATATTTTTTTTCTTCTTCGGTGCCTCTGCACCGTCGCCTTCTTTCTTTACTGACACTTTCTGCTCTTCTGTCTTAGGAGTCTCCAATGTTATTCCTTTCTCCTTTCCCGTATCTATAACTTTTTTCACTCTGTTTTTATTCTCTCTGTTTTGCTTATTTCTGTCTTTGGCAGGCTCATGTGACTTTATCACCATATGCCATTCTCCCTTCACCAGTACGAGCCAGGATACGCTTTCATAAGTCTTTCGCAGCTCGTATTATCAAAAATCATTTCCCGGGAACATTTAAAAGCATTCCCTGGAACGCTTTTTCCTCTTTGGTTCAGGTCGTTTTCTCAGACAACAGTGGTATGCTCTAAAGCTCCTTCCCCTCATCCTGCAACACCTTCATAATAGCTTCTGCAAAATTCCAGTCCTGTACAGCCAGGCTGGCACGGAATTCCTTGCCCATGGCATGCCCTAACGTTTCTTTATCTGAAAGGATATACAAGGGCACTTCGTAAAATTCACACATGTTCCGGAATTTCTTCTTGGTGTTATCAGAAGAATCTCCGGCTACGATTGCCAGATATCCTTTGCCGGTCTTAATGGATTTCTCAGTGGAAAACTCTCCGCTGACTGTCTTTCCGGCCTTTGTTGCAAGTCCGATCAGGGACAGTGCTTTATTATTCTTCAATACTATCAAACTCCTTCTCAAGGCTATCATAAACCTCATCCGGGATAGCTGCTTTCAAAGAACGCTCCAGTCCGTGATTTTTTCTGGCTTTCTCCAGACACTCACGGCTCTTGCAGATGTAGGCTCCGCGACCGTTTTTCCTGCCTGTAGCATCCAGAACGATCTCATCCTCTGCGGTTTTCAACACCCTGATCATTTCTTTTTTATTCTTCATTTCTCTGCAGCCAGTACACTGGCGCATGGGAATTTTATTCTTCGTCTTCATTCTCTACCGCATCCTCAGTCTCTTCAGACTCTTCACCGGCAGCTGTTTCTTCGCTATCCTGAGAAATTTCTTCTGTAGCGGACTCCTCAGACTCTTCGTACTCGTCATCCTCATAGTACTCATCGTCATCCTCGTCATAATCATAGAAGTCGCCGGACTCTCTTGCCTGGGTTTCACTCTTGATATCAATCTTAAATCCAGTCAGACGTGCTGCAAGGCGTGCATTCTGTCCTTCTTTGCCGATTGCAAGGGAAAGCTGGTAATCCGGAACCACAACAAGTGCAGTCTTCTCATCCGGATCTGCCATAACAGCGATTACCTTCGCCGGGCTTAATGCATTCTCGATCAGGATTGCAGGATTCTCATCCCAGTTGATGATATCAATCTTCTCACCGCGAAGCTCATTTACAATCGCACTTACACGGGCACCATTTACACCAACACATGCTCCAACCGGATCTACATCAGGATCGTTGCTCCATACTGCCAGCTTGGTACGGGAACCTGCCTCACGGGCAATGCTCTTGATCTCAACAGTTCCGTCCTTCACCTCAGCAACCTCAGACTCAAAGAGGCGTTTTACAAGGCCAGGATGTGTTCTGGAAACAAGGATACGAGGTCCCTTCGGTGTATCCTTTACCTCAAGAATATACACTTTGATTCTCTCAGTAGGCTTGAAGGTCTCGCCCTTCACCTGCTCATTCTCAGCAAGGATTGCATCTGCCTTACCAAGATTTACGCTTACATTATGTCCTACCACACGCTGTACAATGCCGGTAACAACTTCTTTCTCATTGCCGTGATACTGGTCAAACAGAACTTTACGCTCTTCCTCACGGATTTTCTGAAGGATTACATTCTTTGCATTCTGTGTTGCAATACGGCCAAATTTGTCAGAGTGAACCGGTACCTTCAGGATATCGCCAACCTCTGCATTGGTGTTCTGCTTCTGTGCTTCTACAAGAGAAACCTCTTCAGCAGGATCTTCTACGAATTCTACAACCTTGCGGTCTGCATATACACTGAAATCGCCTGTTTCTCTGTTAATGGTAACATGTACATTGTCAGCTTTTCCAAAATGATTCTTGTATGCCTGGATCAGGGACTGCTCAATGGCATCCAGCAAAGTTTCCTTGCTGATATTTTTCTCGCGTTCCAGTTCGTCCAGAGCACCCATTAACTCCTTGTTCATTTTTCTTATTTCCTCCTTTTTGCTTTCCAGCATAATCGCTTATTTCTTAAATCGGACATGTCGCCTACTGGCAGCATCTTCCTATATGAAAGTCAGCTGTTCCGCGCCTGTGGTACTCCCACAGCTGCCAGCCCGGACTTTCATGGTAACTTAAAAATCAATTGCCAGACGCACCAGTGCGATATCTTTCTTATCGAAAGTGCGTGGAGTTCCCTCCTCATCAATGGTCACACTGTTATTATCATATGCTGTCAGTTCACCACAAAATTCTTTCTGTTTCTCGATTGGCCGGTAGGTTCTGATTTCTACCAGTTTGCCAATGCTTCTGGCAAAATCTTTTTCTTTCTTCAGAGGTCTGTCAAGTCCCGGAGAGCTGATCTCCATGATGTAGCTGTCCTCGATGAAATCATCTTCGTCAAGCCTGTCGCTGAAAGCCCTGCTTACTGTCTCGCAGTCATTCACTGTGATTCCACCTGGTTTGTCAATGTAGCCGCGAAGATACCAGTTTCCTGCTTCCTTGACATATTCCACATCTACCAGTTCGAATCCATTGCTTTCTACGATCGGAGATAACAATGCTTCTGCTTTCTGTTCATACTCTTCTTTTCTGCTCATTTTTCCCACCTGCCTCTCTAGAGCCTTTTTCAAACACGCTCTAATCCGGTATTCGCGGTTATCACCTGCGAATGCCGCTCTGGTCCTTATCATCAAAAAGAGTGGGCTCACGCCCACTCCTTTGTCAACAAGTTCTGATTTCTTGTATTATTCTAACACCTTTAAATCCAAATTGCAAGGGCTTTTTCTTATAAATGCCCATTTTACAAGGTTTTAACCCATTTTGACAGTATTGTTAAGCTTGTTTCACCAGCAACAGCTTTTACTCTCAGCTCTTTTGAGCTTCCGCTACACAACCTGTATAACAGCCTTTTCTTCATAATCTGCTGCTTAGATTCTGGGCTTCATACCCTTGGTATCACGTTTGGCCAGCTTTACCTTGTTCAATGCATACGGCTTGTCGTGATACTGAATGGTGTACTCCTGTCTCGGTTCCACCAGATAGGCATGCTCAAGAACATCCCCGTCCCCCAGCTTCATTCCTCTTACACCAACAGAGGTCTTCTTCATAGTAGAAACATCCGTTTTCAGGATACGGAGAAAATAGCCATTCTGACTCTGGAACACCACCTGTTCCATTTCATCTGCAGGACCTACAAATATCAGCTGATCCTCTTCTCCCAGCTTGGTAGATGCAATCGTTCTCTTTGCCACATCGAATTCCTCACCTGCGACAAGCTTGCACATGGAGGTCTTAGTCACGAACAACAGGGTGGATAATTTCACCTGTCCTACAGGTGCCACATAAAGGATCTGCTCTTGGCTGCTGTCGTAGTTACTCAGGTTATCAGCCGGAGTTCCCTTGTCACGGAAGCGCACCAGCGGAATGTCTGCCACTTTGATGGAATGCATGCGTCCCATATCTGTGAAAATGCAGATCTTGTCTGTATTCATACAGGTAAAAATAAATTTATTCTCTGCATGGGCAGCCTCTTTGTTTCTCTCATAAGCATTCTTATCAATAAGGCGCATATAGCCGAAGCGGTCCATAAGGAAGCAGACCTCTGTCTCTTCCATCTTCTTTTCTTCGTAAACTGCCTCTTCTGCGTTCTCGATCACAGTTCTTCTCTTGGTGCTGTATTCTTTTTTGATTCCGTCAAGTTCTTCAATAATTACTTCACACATGGAATCATAGTTGTTCAGAATATCTTCATAAGAAGCAATATTTTTCATAGTCTGGTCATACTCTGCCTGAAGTGCCTCAATTTCTAGTCCGATCAGACGATACAGACGCATTTCCAGAATGGCTGTAGCCTGATTCTCCGTAAATTTCAGATTCTTTGCAGCTTTCTCACTGGCTTTTGACTTGAATCTGATTCCCTCTGTGATACCCTCTACCAGACACTTTTTAACCTGGTCACGGCTCTTGCTGCCTCGAAGGATCTCAATGATCAGATCGATTACATCACAGGCTTTGATAAGGCCTTCCTGAATTTCCTTTTTCTCAAGCTCTTTTCCCAGAAGAGTCTTGTACTTGCGGGTAGTTACTTCGAACACAAAATCCACATGGTGCTCAATCACCTGCTTCAGGCTTAAGGTTTCCGGACGTCCGTCTGCAACAGCCAGCATATTGACTCCGAAGGTGTCTTCCAGTCTGGTTTTCTTGTAGAGCATGTTGGTGAGATTCTCTACATCTGCATCCTTTTTCAGTTCCAGTACAATACGGATTCCTTCCTTGGAGGACTGGTTGGAAATATCCACAATATCTGTGGTTTTCTTGGTTTCTACAAGGGAGGCTACGTCGTTAAGGAATTTTCCAATATTGGCACCGATCATGGTGTACGGAATCTCGGTGATCACCAGCTGCTGGCGACCGCCTTTTACTTTTTCCACTTCCACTTTACCGCGGAGACGGAGCTTGCCGCTTCCGGTCTCATAAATATTCAGAAGATCATCTTTATTTACAACCAGACCGCCTGTAGGGAAATCCGGTCCTTTCAGATAACGCATCAGGCCTTTCACACTGATGTCGTTGTTCTTTATATAAGCCTTCACTGCATCCACAACCTCCCCAAGGTTATGAGGCGGAATGCTGGTGGCCATACCTACGGCGATACCATCTGCACCGTTTACCAGAAGGTTGGGAATCTTCACCGGAAGCACCTGAGGCTCCTTCTCTGTCTCGTCGAAGTTTGGCATAAAGTCCACTACATTTTTGTCAAGGTCTGCCAGAAAAACCTCCTGGGTCAGTTTCTCCAGTCTTGCCTCTGTATATCGCATGGCAGCGGCACCGTCTCCCTCAATGGAGCCGAAGTTTCCATGACCGTCTACCAGGATTTTGCCCTTCTTGAAATCCTGCGCCATTACAACCAGTGCTTCATAAATAGAGCTGTCCCCGTGAGGGTGATATTTACCCATGGTATCTCCAACGATACGGGCGCACTTACGATATGGACGGTCGTAACGGATCCCAAGCTCGTACATATCATACAGGGTTCTTCGCTGTACCGGCTTCAGGCCATCGCGGACATCCGGAAGTGCCCTGGAAATGATAACGCTCATGGCATAATCTATATAGGATTTTTGCATCACGTCCGCATAGTCCGTGGCAATTACATTCTCCTGCTTTGTTTCCATAATCTGTTTTCCTTTCAAACACACTCTGGAGCCTGTTTAAAAAATCATTCCTGCAATCTCCCACAAATTGTAACGCACATCTTGCAGAAAGCATTTTTCAAACACACTCCAAGCTAAAATCTGAGGTTCTCCTCTTGCAAAATACTCTTCTATATTACGTTCAGACCATATTCTGCTTTTTCGTCCGAAAAATCCTGCTCTTTCGGATTTCAGCCTTCTTAAATATCCAGTTCTGCATCAGTTGCATGCTCGTAAATAAATGCCTTTCTTGGCGGCACGTCGCTTCCCATCAGGATTTCCGTCACGCTGGAAGCCATACGGGCATCCTCAATTTCCACCCGTTTCATTCTACGGGTTTCCGGATTTAAGGTTGTCTCCCAAAGCTGCTGGGCATCCATCTCTCCAAGACCTTTGTATCTCTGGAGGGTAAAGCTTCCCGGCTTGTGACTGCGGCGGTATTTTTCCAGTGCCTTATCATCATACAGGTACTCTTCGGCACCCTTCTTCGGCATTACTTTGTAAAGAGGGGGCATGGCAATATAAACATGTCCCTCATAGATCAGTTCCGGCATAAAACGATAGAATAAAGTAAGTAAAAGTGTGGAAATATGAGCACCATCCACATCCGCATCGGCCATAATCACGATCTTGTCGTAACGAAGTTTGGTGATATCAAAGTCGTTTCCATAGCCTTCGGAAAATCCGCATCCAAATGCATTGATCATAGTCTTGATCTCTGCGTTTGCAAGCACCTTGTCAATGGTGGCTTTCTCCACATTCAGGATCTTACCGCGGATCGGAAGAATTGCCTGGTAATTACGATCTCTGGCAGTCTTTGCAGAACCGCCAGCGGAATCTCCCTCTACGATAAAGATTTCACAAAGTGAAGGATCTTTTTTCTCGCAATTGGCAAGCTTTCCATTGGAATCGAAAGAATATTTCTGCTTGGTGAGAAGGTTGGTCTTGGCACGCTCCTCTGTCTTACGGATCTTGGCGGCCTTTTCCGCACAGGACAAAATGGTCTTCAAAGTTTCCAGGTTTCGGTCAAAATAGAGTACCAGCTGCTCAGACATTACTTTTCCCGTGGCGCGGGCTGCATCCTGATTGTCCAGTTTGGTCTTGGTCTGCCCCTCAAAGCGTGGCTCCGGGTGCTTGATGGAAACAACCGCTGTCATTCCATTACGGATATCCGCTCCTGTGAAATTAGCATCTTTTTCCTTCAGAATACCGATCTCACGGGCGTAAGTATTCATCACCGTTGTAAAGGTTGTTTTAAATCCGGTAAGATGAGTACCGCCTTCTGCATTGTAAATATTATTGCAGAAACCAAGTACATTCTCACGGAATTCGTTGGTGTACTGAAATGCTGCTTCTACCTGGATTCCATCGGCTTCTCCTTTCAGATAAATCGGTTCGTGGAGAGCTTCGGAATTGTGATTCAGGTCTTTGATATATCCCACGATTCCATCTGGCTCATGATAAGTGATATCTTCAGGAGTATCACCACGAAGATCCATGAAATGAATGGTAAGGTTGGGATTCAGGTATGCAGTCTCATGGAGACGGCTCTTTACTTCTGTGGATGAAAATCTTGTTTTTTCAAAAATCTCCGGGTCCGGAAGAAAATTCACGCAGGTTCCGGTCTGTCTGGTCTTGCCAAGCCTGGGGAGAAGTCCCTCTTCCAGTTCAATCGTGGGGATACCTCTCTCATAATGATCGTGATGTACAAATCCATCACGGCTGATCTTAATATCCAGATATGTGGACAGGGCATTTACAACGGAAGAACCAACGCCATGAAGTCCACCGCTTGTCTTATAAGCAGAGTTGTCAAATTTACCGCCTGCATGGAGGGTGGTAAATACAAGACGCTCTGCAGATACCCCTTTCGCATGCATATCTACCGGAATTCCTCGTCCATTATCAGTGACCGTACAGGAGCCGTCTTTCTCCAGTGTTACTTCAATTTCAGAACAGTAACCGGCCAGATGTTCATCTACCGCATTGTCCACGATCTCATAGATCAGGTGGTTCAGGCCTTTTCTGGATACGCTTCCGATGTACATTCCCGGACGTTTCCGAACAGCTTCCAATCCTTCCAGGACAGAAATACTACCCGCGTCGTAAGTGTCTTTCTTTGCCATGGTGTTAATTCCTTTCTTACTATCATTCAGACTGTTACCAGTGAACAGTAACTTCAGACTCTGCTGTCCCATATTCTTCTTTTATGCATCCAGTGTACCGACAGGATTGTTCGAGAAATCAACTTGTAAGTGCACGAAATAACTGCTCATTTCATTTACAGCTCTACATTTCATGATGCACTGTCTGGGCTTCAGCATTTATTCCAATGGTTGTGAAAAGCGGACAGTATGTCCGCTTCTTTTCCATTCTTATCTTCTGTTCAAACATTCGTTCTATATCATACCCCAGTTTATGGTATTTTTGCAAGTAAAATTTGGGTTTTCTATTTTGTTTAAAATTTTTTTGACACCGCAAACCCGCTTATTTCCTGGCTTTTTTCGGAGTTTTTCAATTTTTCGCAAAAAAAATAAAAAAAGTGCTTGCATTCTCCTGCAAAGTAAGATATACTAAGCGAGTCGGTTGACAAGGCCAGTTGGTCAAGGGGTTAAGACGTCGCCCTCTCACGGCGAAAACACGAGTTCGATTCTCGTACTGGCTGCTTTATTTTCCGACAAATTGAATACATATGTTAAGCGAACCGCTTACATGGCCAGTTGGTCAAGGGGTTAAGACGTCGCCCTCTCACGGCGAAAACACGAGTTCGATTCTCGTACTGGCTGCTAGAAACTTCCGAAGTGATTCGGAAGTTTTTTTGTTGTCTGAATATATTTCTGCCGCCTGGGTTATGCCTTCTTTTTTTATGCAAAAAGACGCCGCAAAGCGACTTTTTTCGTCAACCTTGCGGCATCTGGATTCAGACCTTAGAAGTCAGAATCTTAATTTTTTTACTGAAAATCTTCGAAAGCAAGTGCATCGGCGTCAGCTTCTGCATTTTTCCATATTGCAATCTCACATCACAATACAGCGGCTTTCCTTATTTTTCCTAATTCACTTCAACTTCTTATTCTTCCACATCCTCCGCCGGTTCTGCCGGGATGAAGACTCTGGAATTTTCATGTTTTTCTTTTTTCTTTAACGCTTCTGCTTTCTCAGTGGCCTCCCTGCAGAATTCCATCTGGGAATTGATCAGAAGCTTGCCTCTCTTGTCCTGCTTCTCGTAAGTTCCATCAGGCTGAAGAATATGGGCTTTTACATTATCACGGAACTCCAGATCCAGAACATGCTTGATCTCATTCTTGATCTGCTCGTCCTCGACCGGGAAAACAATCTCCACACGGCGGTCCAGATTACGAGGCATCCAGTCCGCACTTCCCATATAAATCTCGTCACTGCCATTATTGTGGAAATAGAAAATACGGCTGTGCTCCAGGAAGTTTCCTACAATGGAACGTACATGGATATTCTCGCTCACACCCGGGATTCCCACTCTCAGACAGCAGATACCTCGGATCAGCAGGTAAATCTGCACGCCACAGGAAGATGCATGATAAAGAGCTGCAATGATCTTCGGATCACAAAGAGAGTTCATCTTCGCTACGATCATAGCCGGCATTCCTTTCTTCGCGTGCTCTGCCTCTCTCTCGATCAGCTTCAGGAAACGATCCTTCATCCAGATTGGTGCCACGATCAGACGATTCCAGTTCTTCGGCTCAGAATATCCGGAAAGCATGTTAAACACTGCAGTTGCATCCTCGCCGAAGCGCTCATCACAGGTAAAAATGCCGCAGTCCGTATAAAGCTTTGCAGTAGAGTCGTTATAGTTACCAGTTGCCAGATGGACATAACGGCGGATTCCGGTGTCCTCACGGCGAACCACCAAAGTAATCTTACTGTGTGTTTTCAGGCCAACCAGACCATAAATAACATGACAGCCTGCTTTTTCCAGCATTTTTGCCCACACAATATTGTGTTCCTCATCAAAACGTGCCTTCAGCTCTACCAGAACCGAAACCTGTTTGCCATTCTCCGCTGCCTGGGCAAGTGCTGCAATGATCGGGGAATTTCCACTGACACGGTACAACGTCTGCTTAATCGCAAGTACATCCGGATCCTTTGCCGCCTGGCGTACAAAATTTACAACCGGGTCAAAGCTCATGTATGGATGGTGTAAGAACACATCACCCTCACGGATCACCTGGAAAATATCCTTACTGGTATCTGCAAATGCAGGCACTACAGCAGGGGTATATTTCGGCTCTTTGTACTGATCAAAGCCATCCTGTCCATAAACCTTCATCAGCATGGTAAGGTCCAGTGGTCCGTTAATATAGAAAATATCCTCTTCTTTAATGTCAAATTCCTTTTTCAGAATGCCAAGAAGTCTGGAGTCCGTTTTATCCTCCACTTCCAGGCGGATTACCTCACCCCACTGGCGCTTCTTCAGCTGCTTCTGGATTTCCACCAGAAGATCCTCCGCCCCATCCTCATCTATGGAAAGATCCGCATTTCTCATAATACGGTAAGGATGTGCACAAACCACATCATATCCAAGGAAAAGCTTGTCAATATTGCGCTCGATAATCTCCTCCAGAAGGATTACGGTAGTGTCCTCTTTATTCCCGGATGGAACGACAACCACACGAGGCAGTACAGAAGGCACCTGGACAGTGGCAAATACCAGTACATCCTTGCCCTTTTTCTTATCCTTCTTGGAGATCAAGGCGCCAATATTCAATGTCTTATTTCGAATCAATGGGAAAGGTCTGGAAGAATCCATTGCCATAGGGGTAAGAACCGGATAAACATTATCCTCGAAATAACGGTCCACATACTCCTGCTGTTCTTCGTTTAATTTCTCGTGCTCCATCACCAGATGAAGCCCCACCTTCTCAAGTGCCGGAAGAAGGGAACGGTTCAGAGTGCTGTACTGGGAGCGAACCAGCTCATGTGTCTGAACGCTGATCTCCTTCAGCTGCTCTCTTGGTCCCATTCCTGCAATATCTGTTTTCTCATAACCAGCATGAACCTGGTCTTTCAGGGAAGCCACACGAACCATGTAAAACTCATCCAGATTGGAAGATACAATGCTGGTAAATTTCAGTCTTTCAAACAATGGCAGACTTTTATCTCTTGCTTCTGAGAGAACACGGTCGTCAAACTTCAGCCAGCTCAACTCCCTGTTCACAAAATACTCCGGTTTTTCAAAATTTTTCAGATCCATTGTGCCCCTCCTCACACTTTTCTCTTACGCCTGAATACCAGACGGATACCAAATACCTCTTCAAAAAATTCAACTTTATCCATAAGAAGTCCAAGCTCCAGGGAGATATCCTGCTCAGAATCAACTGTAAGAAGCAGAGTTCTGTCCTTCAGCATAGCCTTCATATTCTTTACCTTCTGATAATGGCTGCGATCCATAGCATTTGCAATACGAAGGATTGCAGTCAGCTTGGCGATCAGAAGATATACGGAACGATCCATTCCGACCTCTCCTGCGATCTCGCTGTAATAAACAAATTCTGCGGTATTGTAGCGCACCGCATTTGCTATGATCTGACGTTCTTCTGTGGAAAGTCCAATGATCTCCGTAGCCATAATGATCTGATAGGAGCACTCTGCCACATCTCCCATACTGATATATTTGCCACAGTCATGAAGCTGCACTGCGATCTGAAGAAGCAGGCGCTCTCTGTCTCCCATTCCGTGCACTTTCTTCATGCTGTCAAAAATCGCCAGGGCAAGGTCGGTAGTGCCCTTAATATGATCCTTTCCAGTAGAATAACGTTTGGCAATGTTTCTGGCTGCCACCAGAATATCATTTTCAAAATTGTGTGCACTCTTAATAAAATTCTTCTTTTCCCCGAAATCATAGGCAATACCATCAAGAAGAGATACACCTGGCATCCAAAGCGCTTCTGCATTGAAAAGATCCATAAAATCTTTACAGATAACCATAGTTGGCACAATCAAAGCGGCATACTCCGGATCAATATCCATTTCCTCTGACAGTGAAGTCTCGGTCTTATAAACCGTATTCTCATACCGCTTCTCGAACTCAGCCCGTGTAATAATGTTGTCCTGTCTCTCCTCACGGAAAATAGTCTCAGTAAGAAAATCCCCCATAAGGATCAAATTCTTTATCTCTCGGTCTTTCAGATAAAGACGCTTAAACCCGGTCAGGTCATTACGGATAAACTCCTCCACCAGCTGTGCATAATTCGTATTGGTTTTCTCCAGCTCTTTCAGTCGCTGACGGATACGCACGCTTCCCATTTTCAGGCTCTGGGTGGTTACAAGCGCATCTTTGTCAAACAGGGAAATCTGCAGGTTTCCACCACCCACATCCAGAATAGCGGTTCCTTTCTGGATCATTTTCTTAAAACCATTCTCAATGGCCGCAATAGATTTATAGCCCAGAAAATGCTGCTCGGCATTGCTTAAAACCTCCACATGAATTCCGGTTCTTCTGAAAATCTGTTCAATGATAATCAGCGGATTCTTCATCTCACGGAAAACACTTGTGGTACAGGCGCGGTATTCTTTCACACCGTACTCTGCCATGATCCTCTTAAAGTCGTTAAGTACTTCACAAATAGTATCTACCTTATCCACTTCCATGGTTCCGCCGGAATATACCCCTACTCCAAGATTCAGACGATACCGGATATCGTCTACAGTCCGGAAACCACCCTTTTTGGAAAATTCAAAAATTTTCATGGTGATCTCATAGGAACTGATATCAATTGCCGCAAATGTGGTCACTGCCATACGTTTTTCCCTCCTGCCAAGGATTATTTCTTCTATCTGTGCCTGTAAGTCAGACACAAGCAAAAGCTTTTTCTATTGTACTGCCCGCTTTCGCCAAAACCTAGAGCCTGTTTAAAAAATCATTCCCGCAATCTGCACGCCCCACTTTGCGGTAGATTTCACCCGAATTCGGTTGCACAGGTATAAATTTCAGATAATCTCTGGTATTCTTTTACTGTTCCTCACTTGTTCCCAGAACATGATCAATAAACTGCTGCGCCGTTCTTCCAGTGAGACCGCCGTGAGAAAGCTCCCAGGCGTTTGCCTTCATCAGAAGCTCCTCTGCAGGCATTGTAACACCATAGCGCTCTGCAAGTGTAGTAACAATATTCTGGAATTCCTTCTTATTCGGTGCACCAAAATAAATACGCACGCCAAAACGGTAAACCAGAGAAAGCTTCTCCTGCACAGTATCGGAGGAATGCAGATCTTCATCGTCTGCCACCTCCAGCTTATCCCCGGATTTCTCCCGAACAAGATGACGTCTGTTGCTGGTTGCATAGATCAGGATGTTGTCCGGCTTTTTCTCAAGACCGCCCTCGATCACTGCTTTCAGATATTTATATTCGATTTCAAATTCCTCAAAGGAAAGATCATCCATATAAAGAATAAATTTGTAATTACGGTTTTTGATCTGTGCGATCACATCATTCAGATCCTGGAACTGGTGCTTGTACACCTCGATAATACGAAGTCCTTCGTCATAATAACGGTTCAGGATACCTTTGATACTGGAAGATTTACCAGTTCCTGCATCACCAAAAAGCAGGCAGTTGTTGGCCTTTCTTCCTCTTACAAAAGCCTCCGTGTTCTCGATCAGTTTCTGCTTGGGGATTTCATATCCAACCAGATCATCAAGATTCACATGGGCGATTCTGGTAATCGGTGTGATCACCGGCTTCCCATCCTTGCCATGCTCAATACGAAATGCCTTGTTCAATCCCAGCTTACCTACGCCGAAATCTTTGTAGAACTGCACCATATCTGCCATAAACTCTTCCACTGTAGAAGCCTCTGCCAGTGTTTTGCTCATATCACAGATTCTGTCGCAGATGCGCTGGTTGTATACCTTGCTGTTGCATCCTGTATTCACATAATTACAGAGAAAATCAGCACAGTCTGTTCCAAACGCACTGTCAAAAACAGCAAGATCAAAGTCATAAAGTTCTTTGAAAATTCCAAAATCATGAAGAGCCAGATGGTTAATGCTTCCCTCCACTGCCCCTCTGATCTCGGAAGCGGTACTGAATGCATTCTCGTGATTGACAAGAAGCTGTGTCAGATAAGTGTGCCACAGATTCCCGGAAAACCCATACATTCCTGCCATTTCCACCAGGCTTCCTGCCATATGGAAAAATTCCTCTTTCCGATTCTCAAAGCCTTCTTCACCAGCCTCATAGCTGTTCATCAGTGATGTCATTATGTCCAGTACCTCACCGTTGTCGAAATTGCGGTAAAGGATACATTCTTCTGTTCTTGCCATTTTTGTTTCCTCTCAATTCCATAGCGCATTTACGCGCCTCTTCTCCTTTTTGCCGCCCGCACAATTCATGGCAGCACACTTTCGGATATACAAGCTCACGCATTTGCACCGTTTTTCATTCTACTTTTCTTATATTAAAAACAGATAAAATCTTCTTAAATTCTTTGGTTAATTTTAACAATAAATGAAATTGCTGCCACTCTCTGCCTTCGCAGCTATAACCGGCTCTAGAGCGTGTTTGAAAAATCATTACCGCACGCCCCACTTTGCGGGAGATTTTGCAGAAAGCCTTTTTCAAACACACTCTAATAATTGCCCAGAATTTTCAAATAGCTGGTCTCTGCTTCCATGCCCCGCAGTGCATTCTTTACCGCGCTGTCCCGCAGGTTTCCCTCGAAGTCCACGAAGAAACGGTATTCCCAGGTTTTTCCCGGAATAGGCCGGGACTCGATCTTGGTCATATTCAGACCATTATAGATCATATGGGAAAGTACATTGTAAAGAGTTCCGCTTGCATGACGTGCCTCGAAGCATACACTAATCCTGGAGCTGTTGTTCTCATAAACCGGTTTCTTTGCCAGAATAATAAATCTGGTCACATTGCTGTCATTTTTGCAGATATTCTCTGCCAGAACCTTCAGATTATAAATCTCTCCAGCAGCCCTGCTGGCAATTGCGGCGTGAGTCTTATCCTGATCTGCGCTGACCTTTTTGGCCGCTGCGGCGGTGTTGGTTACGGCTGTGGTTTTCCAATCTCTATGCTCTTCCAGATATTCCTTACACTGGGCGAGCCCCTGAGGATGGGAATATACCCCGGCAATATCGGAAAGCTCAGCCTCCTGCAGGCCAAGCAGTACATGCTCAACCTTCAGGATCTGCTCTCCCACGATAAACAGATTATATTCTGTCAAAAGGTCATAAATATCTGCCACAATCCCAGCTGTGGAATTTTCAATAGGAAGGACTGCGTAATCTGCTCTTCCTGCTGCAACTTCTTCCATGGCATCCCGGAACAGCTTCACATGATAGCTCTCAATGTCTTCCTGAAAGTAGGCGCGCATGGCTCCATAGCTGTAGGCGCCCTCTACCCCCTGGAAAACAACAGTCACATTATTTCTGGGAAGCTGCTCCACCATTTGGAAGTCTTCCTTTTCTTTCGGACCATATTCGGTGAGAAGCTGATACTGACGCTTTCTGCTGATGGCCATGATCTGCTGAAAAAGCTCCTGGGCTCCAAGTTCGTTGAACTCACCGTGCGCTTTTTTCCTGATCTCTTCCAGTTTGGCATGCTCTCTCTCCGGATCCAGCACTTTCTTTCCGGTATGGATCTTATACTCTGCAACCTCCTCGCAGACCTTCATCCGCTTCTCAAAAAGTTCCACCATCTGATTGTCAATTTCATCTATTTTTCGTCTGCATTCCTGCAAATCTGTCATATTGTTTTCTCTCCAGTTTTTGTATTTAATCATGCAAATTCAGCTGCTGCACACTTCAATTTCCACAATGTACTGCCATTACTGTTCACTCCGTGACCAGTAACACGCTGCCATTTCAGTACCTGACACTTATCCGACATATTCTTCCACCGCATTTGTAAGCGCTCCAATAAAGGAAAGTGAACCAAATGCCAGAATCACACTGTTCTCGTCATCTCCTGCACAGGAAAATGCCTTTTCTACAGCATCTTTTATACTTTTTGTACTCTCGGCACTGGAATTATATACCCTTGCCGCCTTCGCCAGTTCCTCTGCCGGCAGTGCACGGGGATTATCCGGTGTCTCTATGGTATAGATTTTTTCTGCAAAATGGGCTGTTTTTTCAAGGACAATCTTATATTCCTTGTCTGCAAAAACCCCCATAATATAGATCAGTTTTTTCCCATTAAAATAGTGCCGGACAGATTCTGCCATCTTGTCGGCTGCTCCGGCATTGTGAGCGCCGTCTACAATAAAAAGAGGCTTTTTATTGATAACCGTAAATCTTCCCTTCCAGCTTGTGTGGAGAAGACCGTCCTTCCGCTGTTCCATGGTAGTAGTCCAGCCAAGTCTGTCCAGTTCTTCAAGGGCGTTTAATGCCAGCACTGCATTTTCTTTCTGGTAAACACCGGCAAGGGAAATTGCAAATTTCTCTCCTTTATAAGAAAAGGTCTGACCGAATACGCTCTCTTTTTCCAAAACAGCCTCATCAGGGTCAGATACCACACAGGGTACATGAAGCTTGTTGCAGGTATCTGCAATCACCTGTGCCGCTTCCGGCTTCTGCTTTGTGGTCACAACCAGGCAGCCAGGTTTGATAATTCCCGCCTTCTTCTCTGCGATTTCTCCAAGGGTATTTCCAAGAAATGACATATGATCCATGCTGATAGAAACCAGCACAGCCAGTTTGGTATTCTTCACAATATTGGTGGCATCCAGATTACCGCCCATTCCGGTCTCCAGAAGGACCAGATCACAATTTTCTTCCTTAAAATATAAAAACGCTGCTGCAGTCTCAATCTCAAAAGGGGTAGGATGATTCATGCCAACCGCTGTCATCTGGTCAATTGACCTGGAAATTTCTGTCACATACTTTGCAAAATCTTCCTGTGAGATCTTCTCGCCGGCAATCTCAAGACGTTCTCTGTAAGAATAAAGAGTTGGGGATATGTATCTGCCCACTTTATAGCCTGCCCGGGTAAGGGTGGTGTATAAATAAGCAATCACGGAACCCTTTCCATTGGTTCCGGCTACGTGGACATAAGGAACTGCATCCTGAGGATTTCCAAGCCTGTCCAGCATTTCACGCATATTATCAAGTCCCAGCACGGAACCGTATTTCGCCGAATCATCGATATATGCACGGCATTCCTGATAGTTCATAATAAAAGCTCCTCGTTTGTCAAATATCTTTTTCTCTCCATTATAACCTTGCGGCATAAATTTAGCAAGAATGGGAATGTTATTTTTATCATTTTACCCAAGGAGACCAAGCATATGAAAAAATACCCTTTTCTCTTCTGTGGTTTTACCGGCTTGTGTCTGGAGATTCTCTGGACCGGGCTCCATTCCCTGCTCCGGGGAGATGCGTCCATGAAAGGGACTACCTCTCTTCTTATGTTTCCCATTTATGGCTGTGCATCCCTGATTCTGCCTGTATACAAAAAGCTGAAAAACCTTCCGGCACTTCTGCGAGGCTCCCTTTATACTGCCGGATTTTACCTGGCAGAATTTGCCAGCGGTTCTATCCTGCAGGCTTTTCACATGTGCCCCTGGGACTATTCCGGAGTGCCCCATCAGTACAAAGGAATCATCCGTCTGGACTATCTCCCGGTCTGGTTTCTCACTGGATTGTTTTTCGAAAAAATACTTACAAAATCTTCTTGAAAAATCATTCCAAGTAGTATATGATAGGTCGAAGAGATTTTGCGTTACCACTCACAGAAGATCCTTTTTGAAAGAGTTTTTGTGAACCGTAACACTCTACCCCAAAACCACACACTCATAACGGAGGTATATCATGAGACACTTAATGAGTCCGCTGGACCTTAGTGTTCCGGAGCTTGAGAAGCTTCTGGATCTTGCCAGCGATATTGAGAAAAACCCCAAAAAATACGCACATACCTGTGACGACAAACGGCTTGCCACACTTTTCTATGAGCCAAGTACCCGTACCCGTCTCAGTTTTGAAGCTGCTATGATGAACCTTGGCGGTAAGGTTCTTGGTTTCTCATCTGCAGATTCCAGTTCCGCAGCGAAAGGGGAAACTGTTGCCGATACCATTCGTGTTGTTTCCTGCTATGCAGATATCTGTGCTATGCGTCATCCCAAAGAAGGTGCTCCGCTGGTAGCTTCTATGGTTTCTAATATTCCTGTTATCAATGCCGGTGACGGTGGTCATCAGCATCCAACTCAGACTCTTACAGACTTACTTACCATCCGTTCCTTAAAGGGACGTCTTGACAACATTACCATCGGTCTGTGCGGAGATCTGAAATTCGGACGTACCGTTCACTCTCTGATCGAGGCACTGGTTCGCTACAACAATGTTAAATTCGTACTGATCTCTCCGGAAGAGCTTCGTATCCCAAGCTATATCCGTGAGGACGTGCTGAAGAAGAACAACATCGAGTTCCTAGAAGTAGAACGTCTGGAAGATGCTATTCCGGAGCTTGATATTCTTTACATGACACGTGTTCAGAAGGAGCGTTTCTTCAACGAGGAAGACTATGTTCGTATGAAAGATTTCTACATACTGGACAAGCAGAAACTTTCCCTTGCAAAGGATGACATGTACATTCTTCATCCGCTTCCTCGTGTTAACGAAATTTCTGTTGAAGTGGACAGCGATCCGAGAGCTGCATACTTTAAACAGGCCCAGTACGGTGTATATGTGCGTATGGCCCTGATTCTTACATTATTGGAGGTGGAACTGCCATGTTAAATGTTGGAGCACTTCGTGAAGGTTTCGTATTAGACCATATCAAAGCCGGCAAGGCTATGACTATTTATCATGACCTGAAGCTTGACAAGCTTGATTGTACCGTTGCGATCATCAAGAACGCAAAGAGTAATAAGATGGGCAAAAAGGACATCATCAAGGTTGAGTGCCCGATTGAGGATCTGGATCTGGATATCCTTGGTTTTATTGATCACAATATCACTGTAAATATTATTAAGGATGAGAAGATCGTTGAGAAAAAAGACCTTCGTCTTCCGAAGCAGGTTGTAAACGTGATCAGATGTAAGAATCCCCGCTGTATCACTTCCATCGAGCAGGGACTGGATCAGGTGTTTGTTCTGGCTGATGAGGAGAATGAGGTTTACAGATGTAAATATTGTGAGGAGAAATACTCCGGTCACAGAAACAAATAAGTTATCTCTGTAAATCATTGTTTTTTATAACAATATTGATATTTTATTGTGGAAGCTGAATACAGCTTCCACTTTTTTGTAACAGAAAATTCCGGTGAAATTTCCTGTCCATCTGGTCGCATCCTCGCGGAGCGTTTTTTGCTTTATCGGAACATTACGGAGTAATTTCCTATAAAGCAAAAAACCTGAGAAAATCCAGCAGAACTGAATCTTCCCAGGTTAAATATCATATTGTATGATACAATCCGATTCTTAAATACGCAAGCAGACCGATAAGCCGGGTTATGTCGTTGAGTGATCATCTGTCTAGGCCTTCCGTTGCCGAAAGGCTCAAGCGACCTACCTGAAAGCACGACGGGCCGCCGTATCGCTTTCTGCTCGGTCTTGCTTCGAATGGAGTTTACATGTGCCCGGCCTGTTACCAGGACGGCGGTAGTCTCTTACACTGCCTTTCCACCCTTACCATGGCAAGCCATGGCGGTTTATTTCTGTTGCACTGGTCTGGGAGTCGCCTCCACCGGACGTTATCCGGCATCCTGCCCTGTGAAGCCCGGACTTTCCTCGTCTGAACCCTTTCGTCTGTTCAGCCGCGATCACCTGGCCTGCTTGCGCAAGTGCTATTTTAACATTATTGCTTTAAGATGTAAAGCACTATTTCTCATTTCTTCCTGTCGTAGAACCTGTAAAGGTTACTGTAAACGGAGTAAACAGTAACCCTGTAAATAATCATTTGAGTAAATCTTTATACTCTTTCTTTTCAAGTTCCTTCTCATATGCAGCATAGGCTTCTGACAGAGAGCTATACACTTGACCACCCCCGGCCATAATAACCTTTTTATACCCTTCTTTATCTAGGTGATCGGAGATTGCCACATGCGTTACCTTGTTATTTTTGCCAATTCTCGCGGCAGTTGTAGAATTCGAAACATAATATTTCTCGTCTCCTGTTTGAATCAATATTGGAATCTGCTTACCAACTCCCACCTTATCGATATCAAATGAAGTCCAGAACAAATATCTTTCAGATTTCTTTTCTGCCCTTCCATCTCCCAGAAACGCCCATGTACCATTCTTCAGCAGACTTTGTTCGCCCAATACTGCTTCGATTTTCGGGACAAAAGTTGAAAACCCCGCTGCTTTCGAATCAATTTCAAAATTACTGTTATTCTTTATTTGTGGTTCATTCAGACAGCCACTGCTTTCCAGAGTTGCAAAGAAATCCTCCCTCATGTTATAGCTATTTGACGCAGAAGTCCCATCCCCGCTCCATACAAATTTGGTTCCATTTTCCTGGTCAAACGAAATCTCACAATGTCCACCTGCTCCTGGTTTTCCCCTCCAGTTATACGTATCGCCTTCCTTTACTGAATGGCTGATTCCCCCAATTGTAATTACATCCGCTGACTGCCAGTCATACTGTTTCTGTTTCAGATCGACAGTAACCACTTTATCATAGATTCCCATGTTTGCCTCAGTCAGCACTTCTGCATAAGCAGCGCGTACATTTGCAAGGTCTGCTGCTTCCCTGCTTTTTTCCAACTGACTTCCGAAAACAGGTATTGCAACAGCCACCAGCACCGCAATAATTGCAACCACGATCAAAAGCTCAGCCAATGTAAAGCCTTTGCGACTTATTTTCATAAAATACTCCTCAACTTCTTACAAGCACATCTGCATCATCAGGTGTTAAAACAGCTTCCCCCTATAAATTCTCTTAACAGGGAATTATTAGGCACTTCCTCGCTTGGCACAGCTACAAAATAATCAAAAAATTTCAGCAACCTGTTTGCCTCCAGATATTCCGGCTCCTCTTTGGAAATTCCGAAGAGAAGAGGCTCTGCGTATACCTTCAGACATGCCAGTTCATAGATCAGTGCCGAGTTAAACATAACATCCGCTTCTTCCTGGTATGGAAAAATGTTTTTCTCCTCGCCGCGTCTTACAGAGGGCCATCTTGCAATGGTCTCGCCGGCTGAGGTTCCTCTGGTTCTTGCATCCCGGACAATTCTGCGAATCAGCCTGCCGTCTGTGGTAGGAATCCGGTTGTGTTCATCAATGTTCAACTGGGTGAGGGCGCTGATATAGATTTTGAACTTGCTCTCCTTCGGAAGTGCGTAGCTTAATTTGTCATTCAAGCCGTGGATTCCCTCAATAACAAGGATGTCTTCTTTTCCCAGCTGGAGAAAATCGCCTTTATATTCTCTCTGCCCGGTCTTGAAGTTGAACACCGGAAGTTCTATTCTCTCTCCATTAAGAAGTGCCAGCATATCTTTGTTGAACTGCTCCACATCAATGGCTTCCAGACACTCGTAATCCTTTTCCCCGAATTCATCCAGCGGGGTATGCTCTCTGTTTACAAAATAATTGTCAACAGCAATGGGATGTGGCTTCATTCCATGTGCCGCCAGCTGAATGGAAAGCCTGTGGGAAAAGGTAGTCTTGCCAGAGGAGGACGGACCGGCGATCATAACGAACTTCTTGTTTCCGGCCTCCACAATCTGCTCTGCAATTCTGGCAATTCCAGACTCCTGGATTGCCTCCTGCATAAGAAGGATCTTCTGTATTCCCTGGGAAACGATCTGGTCATTCAGTTCACCTACTGTGGAGATTTCCAGCTTTCTGCCCCACTCTTCAGAATCCTTCTGCACCTGGAAGATCTTCTCCTGGGGCTGGAATTCCGGAAGCACATCCGGAGTCTTAGCCTCCGGCAGAATCAGCACAAAGCCTTCATCATACAGCTTCAGGTCAAAATATGGCACATAGCCGGTATCGTAAGCCATTGCCCCGTAAAAATAGTCCTCGAAATTCTCTATGCTGTAAATATTCACCCTGGAAACCCTGCGATAGCGGAACAGCTTCTCTTTATCATACATTCTGTGATGATGAAAAAGCGCAATTGCTTCATCCGTTCCTACACTTCGTTTCTTCACCGGGATTTTCTGCTCCACCAGTTCTGTCATCCGCTTCTTTACCTGGTCAAGAAATGCCTGATCCAGCTTCTGTTCTCCCGCCATGGTAAAGTAAAAACCGCTTCCTACAGAATAATGAAGCACCACTTTATCTACTTTTTCTTTGCCTGCAAGATCGTAAATTGCCTTTAAAAGCACCAGACATGCAGTTCGCTTATAGGTTTTATTTCCAATGCTGTCTTTTGTGGTGACCAGCCGGACTTCACCGTCCCGTTCCGCTTTTTTATGAAGCTCACAGATCTTGCCTCCTGCAATTACAAGAATAACAGGGGCCGGGCTGGTCTTTTCGTACTCTTTTACAACTTCTTTATAGGTAATTCCCATGGGAAACTCTCTGGTTTCCCCATTGATTGTAAGTTTCACTGCATGATCCATAAAATCTCCTTTTCTAATCCGAAAGATCAATTAGGCTAAACATAAATCACATTTTCCAAAACCAGACAATATTATTCTGACAACTCATTTTATCTCCGGACGGACGTCATCTCGCCCATCCACACCAGGTCTCAACCTTATAGTATAGTATACGGGCTTCTCACCTTTGCGCAGCTGACTGTAAGCTCCGGAAACGCTTTTGCCAGTCTTTCCTTCATATCTTCCATAAAAATATATTCCGTACCGTAATGACCTGCATCAATGATTGCAAGCCCCTGGGCAACGGTGTCAATTCCGGTATGGTGGTCTATATCACCTGTCACATATACATCAGCCCCGGCTGCAAGCACATCCTGGATCATGCTTTTACCAGAACCGGTACATACGGCAGCCGTTTTCACAGTCTGTTCCAGATTTCCGTACACTTTCACATCTGAAAGCTTCAGATTCTTTTTTACAAGAAGGGCGTACTCCTTTAAAGTCATCTCACAAGGCAGATTTCCCACACGCCCAAAGCCAATGGTCTCCCCGTCTTTTTCCCCGGTGGCACAAAGTACTTTCGTATCTGACAGTTCCAGATATCTGGCACTTAAATCTGCCATTCCCAGAATATCATAGTTGGTATGCATCGCATAATAAGATATTCCATGGCGCACCAGACTGATAATCTTCCGTCCTGTAAAGCTATGATTGTTAATCTTCTTAATACCGGAAAAGATCATAGGATGGTGGGTAACGATCATGTCAGCGTCAGCCCGGATAGCCTCGTCTAACACTGCTTCGGTAAGATCAAGGGCAAGAAAAACATGTTTTACTTCACTCTCGTCATCTCCTGTAAGAAGTCCCACATTATCCCAGTCCTCTGCAACTGCTGCCGGAAAATTTCCTCCCAGCCATTCTGTCAGTTCTTTAACCTTCATATTCTGCCAGCGCAGCAGCGATCAGCTGCGCCTCCTCCTTTACTTCCAAAATGCGGGCAGTAACTGCCTCTGCCTTCGGTGCCGTTTCCAATTGGTCCAGAATCTGGGAGCGGATCCGGGATTCCCGCTGAAGATAATGGTAAAGCACCTGGTTCTTTTCCTGAAGAAGATATTTGCCAAAGGCTTCCTCCAAGGTGTAAGCAGCTGGATTTTCCGGCATTTCTGCCCATTCATCAGCATGTAGGTTCTCAGAAGAAGCAGCTTTCACAGACGTATTTTTTGGGAAAGAATCCACGTTAAGTTTCAAACTGCTGTGAACATTTTCCCCAGGCACCACCCGCATCATGGGATAAAATTTCCCATCCTCTTCCACCATTTTCTCTTCTGTGATCTCCCAGCCTTCAGACTGGATAAATCTGCGAAAATGGGGAATGTCGGACTGTGGCTGTAAAATCAGCTCAGAGAAAGAATTTCTCACAGACCTGCCATCTGTGAGAATCCTTTCCATAAGGGGACCGCCCATACCTGCGATCACAAGGGTGTCACCCTCTCCGGCTTTCAAGCCTTCAAGTCCGTCTGAGAGCCGGGTCTGTATGTATTCCTCCAGTCCATACTGCCGGATATGTTCCTGTGCCCTGGAAAGTGGCCCTTTTCGCACATCCATTGCAATGGCGGATGGAATTTTTTTCTGCTGTATCAGGTATACCGGCAGATATCCATGATCGCATCCCACATCTACCAGCCGGTTTCCTTCTGTCACCAGGTCTGCGATTGCAGACAGTCGTAAGGATAACTGCATAGTCCTCTCCTTAATCCAGATAATCCTTCAGCTTGCGGCTGCGGCTTGGGTGACGGAGCTTACGAAGAGCCTTTGCCTCAATCTGACGGATACGCTCTCTGGTAACATTAAACTCCTTGCCAACTTCCTCAAGTGTTCTTGCACGTCCATCATCAAGCCCGAAACGAAGGCGAAGAACCTTCTGTTCTCTCTCAGTAAGAGTGCCAAGAACTTCTACCAGCTGTTCCTTCAAAAGAGTAAATGCTGCAGCATCAGCCGGAACCGGAACATTGTCATCCTGGATGAAATCTCCAAGATGGCTGTCCTCCTCTTCACCAATAGGGGTCTCCAGAGAAACCGGCTCCTGGGAAATCTTCAGGATCTCACGCACGCGGTCAACCGGCATGTCCATCTCTTCCGCGATTTCCTCCGGAGTAGGTTCACGTCCAAGCTCCTGGAGTAACTGTCTGGAAACGCGGATCAGCTTGTTGATCGTCTCAACCATATGAACCGGAATACGAATGGTACGCGCCTGGTCTGCAATGGCTCTTGTGATAGCCTGACGGATCCACCAGGTAGCATAGGTACTGAACTTGTAACCCTTTCGGTAATCAAATTTTTCGACAGCCTTGATAAGACCAAGGTTACCTTCCTGAATCAGATCCAGAAAAAGCATTCCACGTCCTACATAACGCTTTGCAATGCTGACAACAAGACGAAGGTTGGCTTCTGCCAGACGCTTCTTGGCATTTTCGTCGCCCTGTTCCATTTTCTTTGCAAGCTCGATTTCTTCTTCTGCTGAAAGAAGCGGAACTTTACCAATTTCTTTCAGATACATACGAACCGGATCCTCAATGCTCACACCTTCCGGAACAGAAAGATCGATCTTGTCCAGCTCTACTTCTTCCTCATCGTCCAGGCCATCAATATCCATGTCATCGTCCAGCATAAGGTCATCTGCACTGTTCTCTGTGATACGCAGCACATCTACCCCACTTGCCTCAAGGAAATCGAAGATCTTGTCCATCTGTTCCGCATCCAGTGGCTGGTCTTTGAAATAATCACTAATTTCCTGATATTCCAGTACGTTTTTCTTCTTTTTTGCAAGCTCCAGAAGTCCCACCAGTTTCTCACTGAATTTGCCCATATTCATTTCCATAGGTACTCTAACCTCCATATAGTGTTAATATTTTATCCTTATTCAAAAGAAATATGCAATTGCTGCCTTTTTCTTCCAAGCTCCTCCAGATCCTTCTTGGCCTTTACAAGCTCCTGTAAAGCCCCCATATCTGCAGGATCCCAGTTTTTATTTTTCTCCGCCAGACTCTCCTGTTTAATGCGGATCAAAGCATCGGAAAATGCTCTCTGCTGTTCCTCCTTTGTCTCAAGGTGGATCGTGGCATTAAAGAGAGAGGCCACCTCTTTCTGCTCTTCACTGTCTGTAAAAGCATTCAGAAGTCTGGCCGGATTCACATCTCCCTCTTCGTGCTGCTTCCAGAGCATTTCTGCCACCTCTTTATAAAGAGGAACTACAAAATCTGAAGGGGAAAGATATTTCTCCACAGTATCAAAAATTGCCGGATAGGTAACCAGCCAGGTAAGCATCAGCTTCTGGGATTTATCTGCCGCGCTCTCCTTTTTTCTCATTGGAGAGCCGCCGGATTTTGGCTGGATACGCTTCTCTGCAGGCGTACCCTTCAGAGCAAGGGTGTTTACACGCTTCCGAAGGTCTTCCACACTGATTCCATATCTGCGGTATTCTTTTACAATTGCTTCAATATACAGATTCCGCTCCAGTTCATCAGAAAGTTCCAGAAGATACTGGGCACACCGCTCAAAAAACCGGTTCTGTCCCTGTGGCTCATCCATAGGAAAATCACCGGAAGCAATACTTACCCGGAACATAAAGCTGTCCGTAGCTGCCTCCAGCCTTTTCTCAAAAGCCTCTGCGCCTTCTGCTTTGATAAATTCATCAGGATCCTTGTGAGGCCGTAAATTCACCACTCTGGAATTCACGCCGGCTTCCCGTAGAATGGGAATGGCTCGCAAGGCGGCTTTTACACCAGCTTCATCACTATCGTAAAGAAGAAGCACTTCCTGTGTATACCTCTTCACCAGACTGGCATGTCCGGATGTAAGCGCCGTTCCCAGAGAAGCCACTGCATTGGTAAATCCTGCCTGGTGCATGGAGATTACATCCATGTAGCCCTCGCACAGGATCAGGTAATTTTTCCTGGTGGTTCTGGCTATATTCAATCCGTACAGATTACGGCTCTTGTCAAAAATACGGGTCTCTGGCGAATTCAGGTACTTGGGCTTGCCGTCTCCCATCACTCGCCCGCCAAATCCAATCACCCTGTTATTGACATCCATGATTGGAAAAATAACACGATTCCAGAATTTGTCATACATGCCCTGGCGTTCATCCACATTGAAAAGGCCGGATTCCCGAAGAAGTTCATCACTGTAATTCTGGGATTTCAGATATTTATACAGGTCATCACTGTACTTGTCTGAATACCCCAGACCGAATTTCCTGATCGTCTCTTCGCTGAGACCTCTGCCTGTAAGATAATCGTGGGCATTTTTTCCACCTTCACGGCGCAGCTGGTAATAAAAATACTGAGCCGCTTTCTTATTGATCTCAAGCAAGGCTGCGCGCTTCTCCGCTTTCGCCCTTGCCTCCTTGGAATATTCGATCTTGGGAAGTTCCACACCGGCACGCTCTGCCAGATGGGAAAGTGCTTCTCCAAATGAATAATTCTCATATTGCATTACAAAATTGTATACATTTCCTCCAGCTCCGCAGCCGAAGCAGTAATACATCTGCTTGGACGGCGTTACGGAAAAGGAAGGGGTCTTCTCATTATGAAAAGGACACAGACCAAAATAGGAGCTTCCTCTTCTGGTCAGTCTTACATACTGGGATATCACGTCTACAATATCATTTTTCATTCGCACTTCTTCAATGATATCGTCGGAATAGCGCATGCTTATCCTCCTTTGATTTGATATGCCGCATATCCAAGAAAATGCGACATCTTTCGCGTAAATAAATATTATATCTCATTGCAAGAGTTTTGTCCACGTTCTAATAAACCTCCCAGGCTCTTGGTATGAAAATCTCCTTGAATTTCTTCATGGAATACTGATCCGTCATTCCTGACAGCCAGTCACATACCGCCCGGTCTTTGGGAACTCCCTTTTTCTCAATAAGAGCAACGTACTCCCTGGACATTGCTTCCGGGTGATCTATGTAATAGGCGTATAATTCTGTCAGCATTTTGATTGCCTTGGATTCCTCACGCTTCGCAATGGGATTCAGATATACTTTCTGGAACATCTCTGATCGAAGATCCATGAGTGCCTGCTCTACAGGAGCAGACATCTGAATGGAAGGCTGGTCAATGCTGTGCTCAATCACATCATGTACAAAGGTATTCAACCTTTCTCTTGTGGTCTGTCCAAGAAACTCCCTGAGACTGGCAGAAATATCATTCTCTGTAATGATCCCAGCTCTCTGGGCATCGTCCATATCATGATGAACATAGGCAATCTTATCAGAAAAGCGGACTACCTGTCCCTCCAAAGTGGACGGATGACCGCTGGTACGGTGATTCAGGATTCCGTCTCTTGTCTCCCAGGTAAGATTCAGTCCGTCTCCATTCTTCTCCAGTACTTCCACCACGCGGACGCTCTGACGGTAGTGGGCAAAGCCCTCAGGATGAACGGTATTAAGTGCGGTCTCTCCTGAATGTCCGAAAGGCGTGTGACCAAGGTCGTGTCCCAGTGCAATCGCCTCCACAAGATCCTCATTCAGGCGAAGTGCCTTAGCTATAGTACGTGCGATCTGGGATACCTCCAGAGTGTGCGTCAGCCGGTTCCTGTAATGATCTCCTTCCGGAGCCAGAAAAACCTGAGTCTTATCCTTCATCCTGCGAAAAGCTTTGCTATGCAGGATCCTGTCCCGGTCTCTCTGGTAAACCGTCCGGACGTCACACTCTTCTTCCTCCCGGTCTCTTCCTCTGGAACATCCACTGTATGCGGCATAAGGACTCAGCAGTTCCAGTTCTCTTTCTTCCATGCTCTCTCTGATATTCATATATCTTCTATCCTCCAAAGACTGACAGGTACGCCGATAATCTTCCTCCTATTAATTATATTCTACACAAAATTTCAAATTCCTCTTTTTTTCAAAAAAAACTTGAAAATTTTTAATTTTTTTTAAAAAATGTGTTGACAATCATATACCCCTTTGTTATACTAATATCCGTCGCAGCGAGAAAGAAATCTTTCTCCGAGAAACGCGATATGCGGAAGTGTCGGAACTGGCAGACGAGCAAGACTAAGGATCTTGTGAGCATTGCGCTCGTGTGGGTTCAAGTCCCATCTTCCGCATGACTATTTAATAGTCACAATTTCATATTTTATCGCGCAGAGGTTTTTCCTCTATGAATGCGATATGCGGAAGTGTCGGAACTGGCAGACGAGCAAGACTAAGGATCTTGTAAGCATTGCGCTTGTGTGGGTTCAAGTCCCATCTTCCGCATTTTTTTATTTTATCAAGAAATGTCAAAAGCCTGCAAAGCGCCTGTTTTGCGGGCTTTTTTGGACTCCGAATGTTCAGGAGGTAGATAAAGTGTGTCAAAACTCTGCCCCTTTTTTGCCCCTCGAGGGGCAGAGATTTTGCCCCTTAAGGGGCAGGATTCTTGCCCCTCACATTTTCCAGAAAAAATAAAGCAAGATTTATAATATAAGAAGAAAAGCCTTTACTCTCCTGAGGGGCAACTCGCGGGATTGTAAAGGCTTTTCTTGTCTAAGGGAAATCTCATGTTCAGTTTTACTGTACCAGATTCTTTCTCATCTGTCGAGTTTTATCGTGCGAGATAGTGCGACAGATTTCGACATCACAGATTCTTCACCAACACCTGGAAGCCTGCTGCCTTCAGCTTCTTTACCACCTTATTGGCAGCTTTCTTTGTTCTGTAAGTGCCAACCTGGGCACGGTATGGGACAGAACCGGATACTTTGCGGATACTTGCTGAAAATCCTTTTTTCTTAAGCACTTTCACCATCACGTCTGCATTTTCTTTTGTTCCGTAGGCTCCAGCCTGGATGTAATACTTTGCTTTCGGTTGCGCCGGCGCAATTGTGATCGTTTTTCCCAGAATGCCCTCTGCAATCAGCTTGCCATGAGCGTCCATGCCAAGTTTTTTCGCTTTGGCATAATCGTCCTTGTTATCGCAGAAGAAAGATTCTACCAGGACAGCTTTTGCCTTGGTCTTTCTGGTCCAGTACAAACCTGGACGTTCTTCAGCTCCTCTATCATGCCAGACAGTGCCAAGCTTCGCGCTGATCCGCTGGGCTTCCGGAAGTCCATTTGCATTGTAACAGTATGCTTCACAGCCATATGCCTCTCCATTAAATGCATTCAGATGAAGCTGAACGGACAGATCATAGTTCTGTTTATGCTCTTCTTCAATGAAATACTTAATTTCATCATTCAGGGAATGCAGCTGACCTTCCGGAGCAATGCACAAGGTTGCCTCATGACCTGCTGCCTTAAGTCATTTGCACACATAAGGTGCCAGTTCCTTGTTGTATTTGTATTCGTTTACGCCACCTTTGCTGGTGCCATCTGCAGATGAGATGACGCCACCGCCATAGTTCGCGTGACCTACACAGATAAAATATTTCATGTTGAAATTCTCCTTTCAAAAAGGAGGGCGATCACTCGCCCTCGTCAATATCTTCTCCATCTTTATTGATTGCCTTATCCGCCACTTCCAAACCCTTGATCAGGATTTTCGGGACGTCCACTCCCATTTCCACCAGATTCTCACAAATAGATCTGATCTCATTTACTAATAGGGATGCCAGGACAAAGAATCCAAGTAATGTGGTGATTCCCAGATCAACACCAAGCGTCTTTCCGATTTCCACGAACACTGCAGATGCCCCAAAGGCTACCGCAATCATGATCCAGTAAGCCAGTTTTTTCAGGACTCCTTTCCATCCGGCTTTGGAATTTTCCTTGTGTATCAGTCTGGCTTTCATCCAGCCTGTGATCCAGTCGGCAACATTAAATGCCAGGAACAATGCAAACAGGATCCAGTGCTCTCCAAAGATATAGCTCAATACAGCAACAGCTGCGCCAACAATGGCATTATACGTATCAATCACCTTCATAATTATGTGTTCTCCTTCTTATTATATTATTTTATGGTATAAAAATAAGACCGGTTACACGGTCTCGCCCTGGGTTCGTTCATATAATTTTCATGCCACCTTTCTTTTCAATGCTTCAATTTCTTCGTGCTGCTGCTGGATCGCCTTGATCAGATACGGGATCACAGCTCTTTCATTCCAGTCTTCAATCAATCCGTTCTGGTATCTGGCAGCTAATGGAAGATACTGTTCCACATCCTCTGCGTAAAGCCCTGGAATAGGAACGGCGCTGTCTTTTTCCAGATAGCCAGGCTTATAAACAAAGAACACGGTTGGAAGCTTATACAGATTTTGTATATCATTATCTGTCATGTCCCGGATATGGTTCTTATATCTTCTGGATGAACTGGACAAATAAGAAACCGTAGCCCCATCACTGTCAAAGACCAGGTGTCCTCCAGACGATACATGACCTAATCCGAATATCTTGAATCTCTCCGTACCATCATCGAAACCACTGCTATCTGTATTTACATTTGTGTAAAGATGTAAGCCGTTTTTTACTGTGAGCGCTCCTCCAGTTGAACTTATTTTACATGTTCCGAATTTTAAATATCCATCCGAGTGTATAGTCATCGCATCTATTCCGGCAAAACGTGACTGAATTTTATCGGACGATATCGTCCATCCTCCCAGCGTACCTTTGGTGCTTTTTATACTTCCATCGGTTAAAATGCAAAAATAGCTATTAGCAGTTACCACACCGTTTAAATTGATCTTACTCGCGTTAATGGAAATACTTTCTGCAGACTGGTTGATCTGGGAGATCAGACTGGCCTTGTCTGCCTTTTTGCTCCAGGATGTGGAACTGGTTACAGTGCTGACGATTGCGGAATCTGTGATCTTCAGTGCGGCCTGGGACTTCCAGGTCTCTAGATTTGATATCTTTGTACTGGCGTCGCTCAGCCCCTCCTTAGTTGCATAAGTCTTTGAAACAGATGCTGTGATGGAATCTGCATTCTGCTTAATGGCTGATTCCATAGCGGTTACAGTCGGATACGATTTCAGAAGTTCTTCTGTATTTGCATTCGCAGCTTTTACGGCTGCACTTTGTGCCGCATCCGCATATCCCTTTGCGGATTTATCCGCTGATTGTAAGGCACTGTCCGCATAGTTTTTAGCCTTCTGGTCTGCGCCGGATAGACCAGCTGAGAGATCTGCTCCTGTCGCATAGGTCTTGGAAACGCTAAGTGTTATACTGTCGGCCATTTGCTTGATTGCAGAATTCATGGCTATGGTAGTGGAATAATTCTTCAGTTTATTATCGGTATCAGCTTTTGCATTGGATTCCGCTGCATCTGCCTTGGACGTTGCGTCTTGCTGTGCCTGGCTTATTGCGGTACTTTGTGCAGTGTCTGCATATTTCTTTGCATTGGTGTCAGCTTCTGCCAGTGAAGATTTAACGTTTTGCGTTGTCGCATAAGTCTGTGAGACAGTACTGGACAGCCCATCCACACTTGCTTTAATGGCTGCATTCATTGCAGTAGTCGTGGAATAGTCATTGTTTATCTTGGTGCTAAGACTGGACAGGTTCATCGAAAGTCCATCCAATCCTGCTTTGTAATCTGCTACTTTTGCATCCAGGGAGCTGTATTTACCAGTTACGGTATCATATTTACTGCTGATATCGGAAAACTGCAGCTGAAGGCTGTTTATATCCAGTACGGCTGATGCAAGTTTACTGTACATGGTTGCCTTGCTGTTCTGCAGTTCAATCAATTCTGACTCGCTGATCAGTGCAGAGAGCTTTCCTCTGACTACTTGGACAGCTGTTTCATTTGACTGGAAACGCTTCAGTACATAATCCTGCGAGTATATATTGACTGGTTGTTCGAATAGCATTGGGTTTTTCCTCCTTTCCGGATAAAAATCCATAATAAAAGACACCTTGGGAGATGCCCTTTAGCATGAATTCTTGTTTTACTAAACAATATGGCAATAAAGCTCAAAAAGCTACATACGCTTTAAATGATAATATCAACGATATATTGGTATCTGGCAACTATTGCGAAATTATTCCAGCATGGGGAAATATTGGAGGTTTATACCCTTCTTGGGCTTGGGGTATAGTTCTAACGTCTAAAAATATTGCAAATTTTATTGGAGTCGCTACAGTAAGCAAAAAGCTTGCCGTTGCACAATACAGTAATGGTGCTTGGACAAAAATTATGTAAATGATTATTTCTCTATCCAATTGCCCCATACATCACTTTCTTTTGACCTAAGAAATATTTTTTTATTAACAAGCGTCAAAAATTCTTACATCGCATATTTGGAACCATCAATATACATGGTTCTTAAAATACCATGTTCCCCTGGTGCTGGGCTATTTTGACAATTTCATTTAATTAGAATTGCTCTGGCATTTACTACGTTTGTATTATTCGTATCGATAGTACATGTGAAAGTTTTGGAATTGCTATCCCATTTAGCCTCGTTAGTTTTTGCATTGCTTGAGACAAATGACAGTATTTTCGAACTGTATTTAGAGCCATAAACAATCAATGCAATAGCGTACACAAAGGCAGAAATTTGATAAGTTAAGCAGATAAGACCATAGTCTGTATCACTGATTGAAAGTTTTGCATTTAATGTTTTATTTTCAATAGTGATTGCGACTGGTATCTCCATGAACAACTTGCCATATTATATGCAAGCTCCTTTTTCCCTCAAAAATACAATCGTTTTCTCAAAGGCCGCACTTCCCCGAGCCACCTTTTCAGCTGGCTTTTCCAACATTTATTTTTTCCTTTTCCTATGCGATTAGACGCATAAAGGATGCTTTTACTGATTCCTGTTTAACACTTACGTACAGCATTGTTGTGTCCGACTTTGCGTGCCCAGCATAAGCTTGGATTTCTTGTAATGGCACACCTCTGGCACCTGCATCCGTAAGTAATGTTCTTCTAAATTTATGCGGATGCGCATGTACTCCTGCTTCCGCTCCAAGTTTCCGGAGCATGTCTTGTATTGCCTGCCTTCCCAGGCGATTATACGGCTTCCTTCCTCTCACAAACAATGCCGGATTGTTATCGTCTCTACTCTCCAGATATTTCTTAAGATGATAAACACAACCTTCTGTAAGATACACTTTACGCTCCTTCTTACCCTTTTGACCGTAAATGATTATTTCTCTGTTTACAAAATCTACATCATCACGATTAAGAGCTACTACTTCTCCAATACGACCAGCAGTACTGTATAAGATCTCCATGATTGCTACATCTCTTTCTGTTTTCGCCACATCTTTGAGGTGCTCCCTCTCTTCAGCTGTATACGGCTTCTTGATTTTCTGCGGCACTTTTACACGTTTTAATCTTCTAGCTGGATTCCTGTTTACGTAGCCTTCATCCGTAGCCCAACTGAAGAATCCGCTGATATTGTGCCGCAAAGTTTCAAGGTAAGCCAACGAAATTTTCCTCTGTTCCTGGTATACAGCCAAATAGTACCTAAGATCATTGGTAGTTATTTCGTGAATTTTCTTATTAATTCCCTGAAATAGTAGTGTAATGCACCGATTGTACGCCAGTAGTGTAGATTCTGCGCAGTTTTCCAAACGCTTACTAGCTATGTACAGCTTTAGGATTCGCTCCCAGTGTCGTTCCGAAGTAACCAGCTGTGTACACTCCTCTCTCACTTCCATCCCGTGAAGATTGATTGCAAGAACGTTTTCCAGTTTCTGAAGCTGTTCGTCAGTAAGGCTATCCTGCATTGCTACAATTACATTTTGAATCAATTTTTCGGTCATAAATGAATACCTCCCTTCCTGATTCCATTATATTTTCTGGTATCAGGAAGGTCTACCCTACAAAGTGCTGACTATATAATATGGCAAAAGCTTAAAATGTAAACGTTTCCCATCACCCTCAAGTGAGACGGATATTTTAGAATACGCATATAATATCGTGCAAACTAACGAGGTGGGTGTTGAAATAATTGGCACTGCAAATGTCACAGATGGCAAAGCCTATGGTTATTCTCCAGGGCTAATATTGCATAACTATGATACTTGTGCAATCTTGCTTGTTAATTTTACAAATGGCAATATACAAACAAATATCTGCACTCGTGCCGGTGGCTGGAAAGGCTGGAAGGAGTTTGCTGGGGTGTAAAATAATTATTTCATTTGAAGCCCATATATGACGATTCTGTTGTTACCTTTAGACTTGTATTTTGCCCAAATATAGTAAGTAATATCCTCAGATACTCTATCAAGTACGTGTGTTAGTACTGTTGGGTATTTTTCACTATTAACAACAATTGTACTTATATTATGGTTTAAATCCGAACCTGCAATTGAAATTCCTACTGACTCTGAAGTATTATAATCGGCTCTTGCTGTAAAGATAAATAAAGTGTTTTTCGGGACTGTAAACGACAATCCTGTATATACGTATTCATTAGCTACTTGAATATCCACACCTTTTTCTTTCGATATAAAAGATGACTTGCCATATAAATAGTTAATGGCTGCCGGTAGCGTCTGGGTTCCACTGTCTAAACCGAAGGTTTGTGAGGTCAATCCATTCAAAATCTGCTTCGTCAAATCCTCCAACGTAATAATCCCACCCTCATTCGTGGTGGGATCGATGAACATCAATTCTTTCCCTGCGGGAATCTGTGTTACTTTTGTGAGGCCGTTTGCGTCCTGGCCGTCTTGTGGTAATGCCATAGCTTAATCTCCTTTCTTCATACCGCATCTACATTCAGATTGACAGCTTTCCCTCCGATCACAAGGAGTTTGCCGCCTACTATGAGCGCTGCAGTCTTGTATGTGGTAAATCGTCCGATCACCACACCGCCAAACATGTAATCTTCATTCTTTACTTTGATACTGTAGCCGTATCCCAGGAAGCTCTCACCGCTTTCGGTCTTTTTACGCCAGGAAAACCATGCTGCCGGATAATTCTTTGTGACCTCGCTTCCATTCTGGTACACAACTGCAGTCACGGTTGTAGTGCCGTCTTCGTTGTCATGATAGCGGACATTGTACAGAAGTGAATTTCCCACCAGACCGTGTAGGTCTGTAGTCGTCTCGGACAGATTCATCTTTAAACCATCCACGCTTGTCTCAATGTTGGCTACTTTCTGGTTTGTCGTGACAATGGCAGCTTTTGCCTGGTCTGCGGTCTTCTGAGCGGCTTTGATATCATCAGCCAGGCCTTCCGCATCCGCAAGGAGCATGACGGTCTGGGTATCTAGGTTCTGGGCTCCGGATGTATCATATAAAGTACAGCGGATCATGTTCACGTCAGCTCCGGAGGGAGCGTATATCTTCATGATCTCAGCAGATGAAGAACCATACTTCAAAACATAGGTCTTTCCATTGTCTTTTGATTCCTCGATCTGAAAAATTCCGGAATAACTGCTGATGATTCCATTGTCATTCTTAAATGCTGAGAAAGTCACGCTTTCCGGAACCAGAGTCTTTCCGTCCTTTTGTTTCCGGATCACCTGGCTGCTGACTCGGAGATCATAGCTGAGACCAATCTTTCCGTCCTTTGCCTTGCTGATGGAAAATCTCTTGGTGATCCAGGAGCCCATTGACTTTACAACAAGCGTTTTACCGCCTACAACAAGCCCTTTTCCACCGACCAGAAGAACTTTCCCTTCCAGTCCGTAAAGCCCCGAAATATCCACGTAGCCGTTGTCAGAAGTCATTGCTGTGACCTGATACGTTCTGGTTTTCGGGTTCCAGGTACCGCTTACACCTTCAGAAGCTTTCACCGTAATCTGGTCAATGTGATCGGAAACATCCGTATCGCCCAGATACACGAAAAAAGTGGTATGACAGCTGCTGTAATCCCCACCGGAACCATCCGTATAGGTATGGACCACATGCGCATCATTGTCCAGGGAAGCCCCGATTGCATCCAGGGTAGAAATCCCGGACAAAGTGTCCAGAGCTTTCTTCGCTGCGTCAGAAGCTGCATTTGCCGTGTTGCTGGCGGCATTTGCGGTACTGACGGCATTGGATGCAGTCGTAGAAGCACTGACAATGTTGGTATTCATCTGGCTGTATAACTGGTTCAGGCTCTGGTTCTGATCGTCAAACCAGATCCGGCTGCTCTTGATACTCTGGGAGCTGCCATTGATAGCTGATACCACCGAAGGGATATCCAGCTTAGTTCCGGCAATGGCTGCGTTATCCGCCACCATCTTATTCACGATCAGACCATCCGCGATAGCTCCAGGCTTCACGCCTGTGGAATCCAAAAGAATCCCTTTTCCGGTCTTATCGAACAGGGAAAAGGTAAAATCACCGTTTGCATCCCTGCCAGCCTGCATCCGGACAGTTCCGTCTGCGTCCCTCCACTGCTGGGTTGCCCCCTGGATCTTAATCCCGCCATCGTCAGATGTGATCATAAATTTATTGGTGGAAATGGTGCCACTTAAAAGATCCCCAACTGAGACCGTCTGCATAACTGCAGTTCTGATCAGTGCCGAGTCAATCACTGCATTCTGGGAAGTAAGGTGGATGTTCTGCAAATCCCCCACACCGGCACCACCTGCAAGCAGCGTTTTGATATTGGCATAATCGTTATCCAGGATATTGATCTTTGCATTGGCGGCAGTAAAATTTGTAGCAGTCAGATCCCTGAAGCTTCCAAACTCTGCATCCAGATTCTGTACCGTAGCATTGACCGCATTCAGATTCTGGATTGTTGCAAATTTCAAATTGGCAGTATCCACATCCAGCTTATTGATCATTGCGTGGTCGATCATCACCAGCTGTGCATAATACCGCTCCATTTCTTTTGTGGTCGGACCTTTCCAGTTCGCATTTGTTTCATCTTCTGATAAACCCACAGACTCCACAGAATCCGTAAAACCGCCATCATACTCCCTTTCCAGTTTCATCAGCGGGACCTTGTAGGAACCCCCTTTTCTGTCTTCCACGGTGAGGACGTCCCAAGGATCCAGCCGTGGGTCTCCCATCATCCGGAGGGAGCCAGGCATATAGGAAAAACCTTTCAGGGAATCCATCACTTTGTCCAGGGTATCCTGTGTCATAAACGGATTGGAAAAGATCACTGCCCTTGGCCCGTCTCCGGATGAAACAGAAACATCTTTCCCCTCTTCGTCCTGGCCAGTGTAACAGGTAAGCTTTTCCACCTGGAACAGGTAATCGTTGTGTTCAAAAGAATCCCAGTATCTGCCGGTGCTGACCGTATACCCGCTGTCCTCGTAGCTGTGCAGTTCAATCTGTCCGTTTCTGTTACATACCGCAAAACAGCCATGAAGCTGTGCTGCGTAAGAAAGGACCTCCCTGCAGCTGTAACCTTTCGGAACCTCCATGGAAATGCCGGAAAGACCATCTGTTACAACCATCACACCTGTGATTTCCTGGATCCTTTTCAGAACAGCCGCCGTATCCGTACTGTCTCCGTCCATAGAGAATGCACGCTCTGTTTTCATCATCCGGTCATAGGCTGTAAACTCAATCTGCTCTTCATTTCTGGATGGTTTTCCAGGCGTGAAATATCCCATGGGGATGTATTCCACCAGACCGTTCACTTCCATTCCGATCTGGACCAGGAGCTCATGCCCCTCAATGGCTTTTCCCGGATCCGGAATTATGATGGTAACGTACTGGCTCACTGTGGAGCCAAGGGAAAAGTCATCCTCCCCTTCTGCTCCGCCAGTAAACTTAATGCTTTTCGCATTTGTTATGGATACATCATCATATGTGATGAGTGCTTTAAAAGTTCGGGAATCCTGTAGTACCAGGTTTCCAAAAGCTTCTGAAGACTGATACACAGGACCACCTCCTACTCAGTCATGATCTCAAGTGTTTCCAGGTCAGCCACTGTCAGGGCATCATAACGTGGATCATCACATTTCTCAATCTCTTCCTCAGAAACAGTATGGATACCAACCTCTGTCTCAATCGCCAGGAGCTCATCCAGGTCTTTTGCAAAGCCCTCTTTGTCCTCGATGGAATACTGCCCATTCTCAACCAGGAACTTTCCATCCTCACCTTTTGCTGCGTATTTCTCAAGCAGTTCCTGGCGCTCTGCATCATAGGCATTGGCTGCATCACTGACTGCTGCCAGGTTCTTCTTGATCGCATAGCCAAGCTTTACCGGCAGCCGCTTCTCCCTTAAGGAAGCACAGCCATTGACAAAATTTAATATGTCTTTATTTTTCAGTTTCATCTGCGGTACCTCCTGTTACACGCTCGTCCTCAGCTGCATAGACTAACTGGTTAAATGCTTCAATATCTTTTCTGCACTCTGTCTTGTTTGTCTCATACAAGTCACGATCCTGGACGGTAATACTGGTGCTTGCGTTCCCAGCTTCCGGGATCTGCGCAGACATGTACACAACAGGTCTGTCATTGATCATGCTGTTGAAATTCATGGATGTTGATTTTGTTCCTTTTAACATTTTGGTTTCCTCCTATTTTTGAATCAGGTCCACAGCCACACCCTGGTACGTCTTCACACCTTTACGGTAGGTATATACAGGGTAGGCTGGAGCGCTTGCATAAAATCTTTTTGTTACTTTGGTATTTGTCCCTGGATCCAGGAAAGTCACATTGAAAAAAGCAGGGGAAACGGCTTTATCAATCACCGCTACCTGCTCTCTTGTCAGCGGCGGCCAGCTGCATTTCAAAGTATATTTAATCGCAATCAGGTCTCCCACCATCTCGCCATTGGCTGCACGTCCGGTATTTTTTGACCATATTTTTTCTTTGGTTACGGTAAGGCCATTCAGCTTAAGACCTGGCATTGGCACTCCATCAATTTCAATATCTGAAGATGTTTTTGTAGTAGTTGTTCCGCTACTTACAAAGTCACTCAACCGACCACCTCCTAACTAAATACCGGTTTCCCAGTAGATTTCTGATACTGCTGTCCCTTTTTTCGGACAATCTTAAACAGCTTGTCTGCATCACCTTCCAGGTAAATATGGATCTCTGCCTCTCTGTCTTTGGACTGCGATCTGCTCTCCAGCGCATTGACCACAGCATCATATACACCGGCACGAATGCCTTCGATAATCTGGTTATTGTTGGCAACGGCATTTTTACTTCCCATCCGGCCGACCAACTCAGGGCCGCTCTCGCGTGCCATGAACATTTCGCCGTTCTCTGGGAAACCGCCTTTGGCATACCAACTCAATCCAAAGCTTGGTGTAGAGAAACTCACAGGACCTACATTGTGTTTATTCCAGGATACGGAAACATGCGGTAGCGGAATATGTACGGAACCAAATCCACTGGCAAAATTCTGAATTGCATTTTTTCCGGTATTGAACAAATCTGGGATTGCATTGCTGATCTTATTTGGAAGATCCTGAAACCAGTCCCCTATGCTGTCCCATTTTTCACTCAATCCATCTTTTAAACCAGATAAAACATTTCCGCCAGTCTCAACCAGCCAGTCTTTGGCATCTGACAGCTTGTCCTTCACCCTTCCTGGAATTTTCCCAATCCAGGTTAAGACAGAACCGATATTATCCTTCAGACCTTTCAGGAGTCCTGAAATAATAAAGCCACCCTGTTCAGCCATAACTGTCGATGGACTGTGAATTCCGAATGCATTTTTGAAACCATCGATAAATGGATCAAAGATATGCTGCTTAATCCAAGTACCGATTTCCTTCACACCATCAACAATACCTTTAAAAATACCTTCGACTACATTTCCACCGCACTCTTCAATCTTCTTCTGGAAATACTGCTTTGCCTCCTGCACTTTTTCGCTGATTACGCCTCCCAAGAAAGCCGCAAGACCTCCAAAGGCCGCACCGATCAGTTCAAAAGTACGGTCTGCGATTCCATTCCAGTCAATTGCCGCAAGACCTTCCCAGACTTTTTCTCCCAGCTGGTACCAGTCAATCCCTTCAAGAGCAGTTATTCCAAAATCCAGCAGACCTTTCAAGCCATCGGAGAATGTATCTCCAATGCCAGCAAAGTCAACCGTCTGGATCGCGCTGTTTACAAATTCAGACAATGCATTACCGGTTCCGATCCAGTCAAAATTCTCTATTGCAGTATGAATAAAACCTATAACTGTATTAATCCCGCTTCCAAGCGAATGCCCTACCAGTCCCCAGTCTGTTGTCTGGATAAATCCGTTCAGTCCATCCGTAATACCTTTTGCAATATTAAAGACCGTCTCATTGATCAGATTCCAGTCAAGACCGCCAAGAGCCCCATTGATACCGTTTCCTACGGCATTTCCAAGGCTCTCCCAGTTGAAATTCTCAGCAAAGGTATTAGCAGTTCCGAATACCGTGTTGATTCCCTGGGATAGCGTATTCCCAACTAAATTCCAGTCCGTAGCCTCTATGAAACCATTCAGGAATGTAGCTGTGCTCTTTGCAATCCGGTTGCAGGTATTCTGAATAGAATCCCATGGAATGTTCTGCAAGGCTGAATTCAGCTTGTGTCCAACAATTCTGCCAATTCCGGTAAAATCAGCATTTCTCCAGGCTTCCTTGATCTGCGCTGCAAGTGCTTTCATTTCGTTTGAAACATTCAGTGTCTCAAACATGTCCTTTCCAGTAAGGCCACCAGTACCGGCACTGTCAGAAGAACTGGAACCGGACGTATCGTCCAGTTTATTGATCTGGTCGAACCCAAGAAGTGTACGCTGCAGCTTTTTATTTGCATCATTTGCCTTGTTGGCGCTCTTTGTGTTCTTGTCAAGACTTGCAGCATAATTCTGGTTCAGCTGTTTGGCTTTGATAAAGGTACTGGCGCCGGTCAAAGCACTGGTAAACTGTCCAATTGCATTTACCACAGAAATGATTTTCTGGATTACTGCATTCAGGATTGGTGCCACAATATTCAGTACCGGTGCAAATGCTGTTGCAAAAGCATTTTTCAGCTGAGTCAAGGAAGACATCAGCATGGAAAGGCTGTTATTGGTATCCCCGCTGTATTGAGACAGATTTTTGAATCCATCCACCAGTGCACTCCGTAGCTTGTTCACCAAGGCAAACAGACTTCGGATTCCCAAGGAATACTTCAGCAGATTTTTCAGTCCGCCGCCAAAGGAACTGCCATTGTCTTTCACTCCACCAGTGAACCGGTTTAGGATAGGAATTCCGCTTGTGAACTTCTGGATCAATGCACCGAATAAACCAGATGTACGTCTGATCACACCGCCTACTTTAGAAAATGCAGAGGTGACTCCGCCAAGGATTCTTACCAGTCCTCCCCAGCCTTTCGAAACTGCTGATGCACCGAGACCTGCTACCTTACCAATGCCACCGACAACTGATTTTCCCAATCCCATTGCCTGCTTTGGAAGAGATACCGGTCTCTCTACATCCGCACCATTTGCTTTCATCTCTGACATCTCAGCCTTATATCCTTCAACGGCATTCTTTGCCTTTTCGATATCATATTGCAATGATTTCCATTCTCGGCTCTGTTCTTTTACACCAAGTGCCTCCAGTTTCTTCTGCTTTTCAAGTAAATCAGCCAAAGCATCTCTTGCCTGGCCTGCTTCCTCCCGAAGCTCCTGAAACTCCTGCGTTGGAACCTTTATCCCGGATTTTACCTGAAAGTCTTTTACCATTCCCTTTAAAGAAACAGAGGACATTGTTTTCCTGATCTTCTGCAACATCCCCTGGATCTGTGAAGTACTTTTCGCAGTGTCCTGTTTGGCACTGTCCAGCGCTTTTTTCAATGGGCTCTTATCCGCTGTCACGGTAACCTTTAAGGTTGCAAGATTCTTATCGTCTGCCATTCATTTCACCTCCTCAGGGCATAAAAACCGGCAGTCGGGTTATAAACCTAACTGCCTTCGTCTGTTTACTTCTGCAATATATGCTTTTCTTCGCTCCCTATAGTCTTCCATCTGCTGTTTCAGCTGATTCTCTTCCCAGGACTTTTTCTCTGCTTCAAAGAAACTGGGATAATAATCCCAGGGATGGGGCATTGCTTCTATATCACCAGCAACAGGTGCCAGGATATTAAGTGCAATCACTTCTGCTATAATGAAATCGTCCTGAATTTTCAGCTTACGTTCCTGCTCTTTCCGTCTGCCGTAGCTTTCCAGCATGTCTATGATCTCATTTACAGAAGAATTCCAAAACAGGTCAATGGAAATACCTGCATCAAGGGCATATGGGTACAACTCGCCCAGAAACTCTGAGGTTGTCTTTACTGGTTCTCCAGCTCCTCCATGATGCTCTGAGCCTGTTTCTCCGGGAAAAAACCCGAAACCACCAGGGTAGGGATTACCACCTTTTCGAACAGATCAACCTGGTTTCCACCTTCCTCTGTCCAGTAATCGTAAATCTTCTGGATATCTGGGTAATCAATCCCATGCTCCCAGGGCTCCATAGCCGCCTGAATAATAGTCAGCATGACCGACAAGGAGGGCATGTCTTCCACCAGGTTCATAATGTTCTGGCGGTATTTGTTTTCCAGTTTTCCGATTGTAGAAGCTTTCAGTTTCAGTCTGTAATCCCTGCCTTTTACTGTCCAGTACCAGAAGGGCTTGCGTTTCTTTTTCTCTTCATCCAGGTTTACAACCTTTTCGTCTTTCATTTCGTCCTTTTCAGATACATCATTTAATCCGCCTAAACTCTCCATCAGCTACCTCCTTATGCCGGATCTACATAATCAATGTCAGACTGAACAATCATGGTCAGCTCGAACTCGATCACGCCGTTGACACCACCTCCAGTACGTTTCACAGAAACCTGGGCATCAAACTGAATCTTGGTACCGTCCGCATCTGTTTCCTCAAAACCTAATACCTCTTTATCCTCTGCTGCCTGTCTCATAACACGGTATGGACTGTCAGCCTTGGTATTATCATATTTGAATTTGTACACCATATCCGGCAAATCGCCGATTCCAAGTTCATACATTTTATGAGGATCTGTAAGAGTTGTATTTTCAACTTTCTCTGGCTCAGAACCAAGTTCCGGAATCTCTTTCAATCCCGGAAGGTCTTTATACGCAGAGCTTGCTTCAGATTTCTTTTTATATCCTAACTTTGCACCATTTGCTAACATGCTTCGTTCTCCTTTCCTAATTCAGCCAGTATACCTGGTCTGAATCCATATCAATAATTCCTTCGTACCTCATCTGCTTATGCTTCATGCCGGATGAATCCGGAACATCTGCACAGCCGATACGCTTTAACCCGAGAGCGGACACAACCTTATCTACAGCAACTGCGGTTGGTGAGGTATTTTTAAGATCCCAGATATCAATGCGGTACCGTACCTTGGATTTATCTTCTCTCATTCCTTCTGCACTTCCACTGCCTTCAAAGACGCTGTTGTCTTCTTCGGTAAACTGAATGGTTGGTTCATTCCCAGCCCACTCTTTCGGGTATGCATCAGACACATGTTCTGAAACAGTGAGCAGCGCCGCGAATACTTCATCTTTTACATTTTTCATTTAATGCTCTCCTTTATGGCAGCTGAAAAATCAGCTTTCATTCCTTCCAGGATCTGATCCTGGCTGTCTTTTAATGCTGGATACATGAATGGATAAGCGGGCTGTCCAGTGCACAGATAAAAGCGTCCGTCTGGAGTATCCATGTAAAACCAGTGGTATTTCTCAGCCACACGCCTATCCACCTGGCTTTCATGGATCCACCAGGGATTCTGCGTATAGGCTGGTGTAATCTCTGGTGAAATGCCTGCATGGTTCTCCTGGCCTTTCGGTCCGGTACCAAATTCCAGATAGGTCGCATAAGGTTTATTTGTCCAACAGACGCCAATTGCCGTATCACCGTTATCCTCCACCTCTGCATAAATGCTCTGCCTGAGTTCCCCTGTATCCACATGTACATTCATAACGGCTGCGCTTCGTACAGTTTGGATAGCATTTCCAACTGCCTTATTCAGATCTACATCTGCCAGCTGATCCAGCTTTATTTCCAGTTCATCCAGACCTTCCGCGCTCATGTCCGTTCCACCTCCAGCGTCAGAAAACGGTATGGTTTAATTGCAACAATCCTGTAATCCGGCTCAGTATTCTCACCAACGAACAGGCAGATTCCATCCAGTTCCATCAGATCAGTACCATTATCCAGAATGTAATGCAACCGTCCATTTTCATCCGGCTTGATGGCATATTCTCCGTTAATTTTCACATTACGGATGTACCCAAGCCGCTGTCCATACTGCTGCGCCTGAACTTTCCCGGAAGCTGGCCAGGACTCTCCAGAAAAGGAGCGGGCAGCACCGTACTCTTCATAAGTGCTGCCCTCATTGTCCTTTTTTACTACCCGTTTTCTATGATAATAAGTCTCAAGTCTGCTTTGTCTTAGTCTCATAGGTTCTGCCTCCTACTCTGGCTAGCCGGAAACGGTTCAGTACATCATAAATCTGCCTGGGAGCATTGTCGAAAGAATAGGACTCACCACCTTCACTTCTGCCTGTCTCGCCCTCTGTTCCCAGACGGTTCAAGGCAATCACTGCAAGATCGCGCACTGCTTTTTCAAGCCCGGTAACAAGCCGGGTCCGGTTGGTATACCCCAGAACAAACGCTTCCGCCTCGTCAATCAACACTCCAATCAGTTTCTCATCATTGTTGCCGGTAAGGATTTTCAAACGCTCTATGGCTTTTGTTTTCTCTTCATCCGTCAATCCAATCACCCTTTCAGGACGCCAAGCAGTTCTTCTTTGCTCAGACTGGAATAGCCGGAAAGACCTTTTTCTTTGGCAACAGCTCGAAGCTCTGCCAGGCCCATGCTGTCAAGGTCTCCAGGAGCTTTTGCCTCTGAGGATTCCTTTTTGGAATCCCCGGAAGTCTCTACCAGCTTATAGCCATCTTTAAGCAGCTGCTCGCATTTGGAAGCATCCACTTCGCGTTCCACATTTTCTCTGATCACTCTCATGCTTTTGCCTCCTTGATATTCACATAAACGGAATCCAGTTTGTTCTCCAGGATCCAGATATCATGGAATCTACGGTAATCCAGCTGCCATGCGTTTAATTTCTGGTTTACTAACGGATCAAAAATTCTCATGACATCCTGTTTTGTGATCGCGATCGGTGTGGTTACCGGGCAGATAAAGAAATTGATATTCTTTGCTGTAGTTCCCTTTTCATAACCGCCCTGTTTCTGTCCCTCTGTCTTTCCATCATTGATCTTGATAGAAGTGTACATACGGTTAGAGGATGTTGGAATAATCGGCACGCGGTCCACAGAAGGAACCTGTGTATCAATGCCGCCTTTGGAAAAGGTTGTCGCAGTGATTTTTCCAGCAAGTTCCAGTTCCAACTCCATGATAAAATCAGTAGTTGCCTGGCATACAAGAGGTCCGGTATAGTTATCCTGTACCGCCTTGATACCTTCTTTAAAAGCTCTGAGCGCAGAAGTTCCAGTGGCTCCCGGAGTGTAGCCATAATCCACCATTCCTGCCTTTTCAGCTGTGATTGCCTCTGTAGCCACTTTAGAGATACGGTAAGCATCAATTTCTGGAACTACGTGCATTCTCTGGAACTCACCCATAACAGCAGACGCTGTTGGAATGAAGTTCGCCTCGTTGATATCCATTGGATCAAGATTGAACAGACGTCCACGATCCTGAGTCATTGTTTTTGTCTGATAATTCAGAGTAACGGAGCCCTGTGTATATCCGTTATCCCTGTCATAATCTCCCATTCCCTGAAGGGACATTTTCGGGATCTTTACTTCATTTCCACCGTTATAGATCACACGTCCCGCATTGGCGTCCATCCATCCGGTTGTTGCTTCCTGTACTGCGACCTTATCCAGCATAGTCATAAATAAGGTTGCAGCTGCTAATGTGTTAATTGCCATAATTTATTCACTCTCCTTTAATTATTGCCCATCATGATGTTATACACCTGCTCTTCCAGGGCTTTCTGTGCGTCACCGCCAGGTGCTTTTTTCGGAGGCTTGCCGCCTTTCAGCTTTTCCTCCACTGCAGTCTCTACAGCTCTCTGGAACACTTCCTTGACTTTCTCCATGGATTTCTTGCAGGTATCAGCGTCCGAATAATCCAGTACCTCTGCAAGTTCCTGGGGAAGCCCGTCACTGGCAAGGGTGTTCTTGGCTTCTGCCATCAGCTCCTTGCGTGTGATTGCTGCCTCTCTGTCGGCAAGTTCCTTTTCTCTTTTCTGCTGCATGTACTGCGCTTTTTCTTCCTTTGTCATCTTTGCCAGCTTCTCGGCTTCGGAAAGCTTATCATCCGCCAGTGCCTGCCACTTCTCCTGGGCTTTTGTCACTGCCGTATTGACCGCCTTCTGGACACGTCTGTCAAACTCTGCCTGATTGCCGCCTGTTTTCAGGAAGTCATCAAAAGATGGAGGTGTGTCTGAACCAGCTCCACCTTCACCGCCTGCGCCTTCTCCATCACCGGATCCACCGCCATTGCCGCCATCAGCCCCAGCGCCGTCTCCTCCTTCTGCAAAAAGCTGCAAGTTCATTGGTACTTTACAAAATGCTTTTATAACTTTATTTCTCATGTCTATCCTTTCCGCCCAGCCTATTCCCTACAGGGCCCGGGCCATTCGTTTCAGATTTTTTAGTTTACCCTCATTTCGGAGCATAAAAATAAGACGCGTCACCCTGCGTCCCAAAGGGAGATAATTGGATCACCTATTCCTTTCTCTGTGCGGTCTTAGCTGGTTCCTTCACGATTTCAGCCATGCCTTCCTTCACCAGGTGATCTGCCCTTGCCTCGTCCACCTCCAGGACGGTACCAGGTTCGATTACCTTGTGCAGACGGATGTCGCTGTAACGCTTGATTGCTTTTATTTTCATGGTCCTCACCTCCTCTTGCGCCGGCGCATTTTTTTTAAAATAAGCACAAAAATAACACGTCTTATGGCGTGCTATCACTGTTTTTATAACTGTATTGATATTTGTTAATCTGAAATTACCTTTTCAACATCATCCACAGTCTTGTCATATAAAGTTTCCCAGTCTTCAGATGAGCTTCCCACATCTACGATCAGAGAACCATCTGGAAATACTTCCATAACGCTTCCAGTTCTTCCGTCCTTCAGGAGGACTGTATCAAACTCTTTGATTTCCATCTAATCCTCCATCCTATGGATTACTTTCACTATATCATCAATAGTTGCATCAATAGTGTCCCAATCAGCAGGCGAATCCCCTACATCTACAAGAAAATGTGTATCATCTAATATTTCGACAATCGCTGCTTCGCGCCCATCTTTTAAAAGCACTGTATCAAATTCTTTTATCTGCATTTACTTCGCCTCCTTAATGTACGCGCTGGTCAACTTTGTTGTGCCATCTGCATTTTTGAGCCATGCTACAATTACATTTGCCGGTGTTCCCTTTTCACCATAAAGGACCATCTTCTGAACATATCTGTCGCCGTATCCGTTATTGTCAACATACTGAGCTGGATACCTTGGCGCACCATCTTTTAATGCTTTTTGCAGCTTCTGCCAATTATCCTTTCCATAGCCCAGGCGGTCTGTGAAGGCTCTGCCCTTAGGATATCCCTTCTCGCTATTTTCATCGAAAAGATATTTTGTAAACTTAGGCTCCGGCAGAATAGCATTTTCCGCATTCGGCAGCTTCAGCTCCGGATGTTCCAGAAGTTCATTTCTTCTCTGATAATCCATTTTCATGAACCTCCACATCTCAGGTTTATTATACTTCATATCCTGGAAGTCTGCAAAAGATTTTGGGACGGTTTTGCCTAAAACTTTCTGATAGCGTTCATACTGCTCCCGGTCAGAAGAACTGTTTTTAATCGCTTTCTCCTGTGCCTCAGCTTTGGCATTCCCTTTCACATATTTCTCATACCACTGGTCATAGGTCATATTTGCTGGTATCAACTCGATACATCCTGTATCCGGGTTATAGGCGTTTTTTTGCATTCGGGCAAGAGTTTCTTCATCAATAATGCTAATGGTTGTAGAACGGCACCAGGGGTGCATAGGAGGATAATTCTTTCCAACCATTCTTTCTGCCAAAAGGAAAACCTTCCCATCCAGACTCCGGCAGATCTTGCTTGTTCGCAGATCCAAAGTCGCAAGATACCGATACTTCTCTACGCCGCATTTCTCATAAGCCCTGGCAGTAAACTCACCGGCTACAAAGCAGCTCTCTGTTCTCACCAGGCGCCTTGCCTGGATAGCTCCTGCCCCGAATTTGTTTTCAATGATCTGTGCTGTCTCCCGATCCGTGCGGCCAGTGAGAAGACTGACCAGCATTTCTTCCTTCAATGTCTGAGCCAGATTTTCCGTATTCTTCCATATACGCTTTGAGTAATGCTTTCCAGACCAGTTCATTCGCAGCACCTGATCAACCTGTTTCTGGCTGATATGGGAAAAGCTAAATCCAAGACCGGTACGCTTCTGGATATTGTAAATGGACTGGTAATAAGCCCTTTCTCCCAGATCACGGAGGAAACTGGTGTCAAACTGCTGTTCCTGGTGATAAACGTTTTCCATCAGCTTGTCTACCTGCTGCATAACATCCTGTAGTCTTTCAAGCCTTGCGCGGTACGCCGGAGATTCCAGTTCCTGGACAAGCTCCTGCTTGGTCTTTTCTGAATAATCTTTATTCTTTAATGTCTGCAGAACTTCATCCAGAGAAGTCTTATCCTGTAAGGTATCCAATAACCGGCGGGCTTCTGCCTCTGACAATTTATGCTTTGTCATATACTTTTCAAATATATCTTTCGCAGCGTAAGTCAGATTCATGGAAGCACTTCTGTACACTTTTGCGATCAGATCAGCTGTGGCTTCTGCGTTATCCAGGTTCTTGTATAAGTCCCACACGGCGCGTCTTTCCCAGTAGTTACTCATTCAGCATCATCCTTTTCAGATTTATCTGGTTCCTTCTGATCCGGATTACCATCTTGTGGTGGTGTGTTCTCCTGCATGCCAAAGACCTCCTGCTGCCGTTTCAGGTTCTCTTCTGTCTCTTCATCCAAAGCTTTCAGTTCTTCGTCCACATCATCCACAAATGGTACCTGGGACAGTAGTGTTTTTCTACTTACTTTTCCCCACAGGTTTGCCACAATCTGGGAGATCTCCAACAGATTCTTCGGCAGTGCCCTGGTAAAAGTCATTGTGATTCCGGCCGGATCCACACTCTTGCCATGGAGCTCCAGATAATTGCAAAAAATCCGAATGCGCTTTCTTAAACCTTTTCTGTAATATCTGGTCTTTATCTTGGTGATGTTCTCCATTCCCAGAAGCTTAAACTCCATAGCCACGCCAGACACATTTCCACCAAAGGATTCATCTGACATACAGGGAATATGGGAAAATTTATGAATATCCTGTTCAATAGCTTTTTTTAGGATTTCCACTCCGGATTCATCAAACGTCCTGGTCAGGTACTCTGCCTTAGCTGTATCAGGCATTTCAAGCACCTTGTACTTTTTCAGCCTTTCTTTTGCCTTTTTGATATTCTGATCTTCCTCTTCCGTACCAGATTCATCCTCATCTGAGAGCAACGTGCCATAAATGGCAAGAATGGCATCAATAAACTGCTCCTTGTCTGTAATACGGTCGCTCATCAGTGCGTTGTAAGCGTCGATCAGAGGAATCTGAAGCTCAAAGTCCCCAATGGCAAGCTTATTGTTCAAATACTCAATAATCGGGATTTCTCCCAGGTAATGGGGAACTGGCAGTTCTGTTGTCAGCTGTGGTACTTCATTGTTCTGGATGTCCAGCTCATACTTGTAATTCGGCGTCAGCACGGTTGCTATGTAATGCTCCGGTCCCGTCTCCGAATCATCTTTCCGGACATAATAATAGACAGCAAAGAGCTCGTTTTCCTCTATGCTGTCATCTTTTACCATGAACGTATTTTCCGGGGACAGGTTCTTGGTCAGTAGATTATTCTCATTTTCCTTCACATACACATATTCATAAGCCAAGCCATAGATGGAAAGATCCAGACCATTATCACCGTCAGTCTCATCTGCCCCTGCTGTCTCCAGCGAATCTGTCAAATCCTTTATATCAGCATCTGACTTATAAGTAACCGGATTTCCGATAAAATAACTGCTGGCTGTGTCTGAAATGTCCTTTGCATGGTTGCATACCAGCCTGTTTTCCCGCTTGGCATCTTCCAGGATCTTATGTTTGCCCTGGTAATAAGCCATGTTCTTTTTCAGATCTTCAACCTGGCTGATGTGCTTACTGATTAGCTGACGGATGATCCTTTTGTCCGGTGCCAGCTCGTCAAATTTTTCTCTTGGAATTGTAAATATATACATTGTTCTCACCTACTTATTTCTCGAAGTCTCGCTACCCTGCTGCCAAGCACTGTGCTCACAAAGTAACGTACAGCGTCACAGCTGTGATCGTGCTGCTTAACTGGCTTATCCTCCCCACGTTCCAGGGCTTTTTCATCCCAGATGTAGGAAGCAAATTCTTTTATGGTTTCTGTACAGGAACTGGCGAATTTCAGCAGTTCCAAATTCAGCAGCATTCCCACTAGGCGGATTCCATCCAACACATCATTGTTGGCTTTCAGCACTTTGTACCCGCGCTTGCGGAGCTCTGCAATGAAGGAAGCTGCAGATGGATCCACGATGATTGCTTTTATCTTCGTACCATCCAGCCATTTTTTTAAATCATCTGCATATTCAGAATCTGTTTTCTGTCTGCCTTTATCACGTCCTGAATAGTAATATTCCCGGATACAGTACCAGACTCCATCCCTGCCTTTGTTCCAGAGCAGGAAGACGGTTGCATTCTGAGTACCATAGTCACAGGAAACATAGCGGTTGCCGTTGATCAGAAGCTGAAAGAAATCCTTGATATCGCGGACATGCCTGGCTTCATCAAACATATCATAAATAACGCCCTCGGCTGCTGCCCATAATCCCAGGATGTAACGCTTGAAGAATACGCCAATGTACATGCTGCGGTATCTGGTTTTTACCTCTTCATCCAGGGACAGGTTGTCATCCATGGTAAAATGCAGATACAGAAGCGCTTTCAGTCCTGGATCCTTGCCTTCTGCTTTTGCCTTCTGGCGAATCTTCTCGACCTGTTCTTTTCCCAGATATCCGGTAGACTTGTCAATCCAGTTGACCTTAAACCAGTGATACGGCCCGTCCGGGTTACAGTTAAACCAAAACTTGGAGCCTTTCACAGAGCAACGTCCTGTTGCCTGGTTGACAAAGGATTCCGGCATCAGTGCAACCTCATCAAAGAACACACCAGCCAGTGTAATACCCTGAATAAGATCCTGAGAACGTTCATCTTTACCGCCAAAGATGTAGAAATAGTTTTCAATACTATTCTTCCGCACAACTACCAGGTTGTCTGCTCTGTGATCCGTGATAGAGTAACCTCTTGATCGAAGCATGAGCTTCAGCCAGAACAAAACATTTCGCCGGAAGGAGCCGATTGTCTTTCCGCACATGGCAAAGTTCTGACCTGCAAAGCCGCTCATTGCCCACATAACAAAAGACAGCGACATGCTGACAGTCTTTCCTGATCGGATAGCTCCGTCTGCTATGATTCCATCTTTGTCATGGACTGGGGATTCTTTGCACCACCAGGTCAGTACCTGTTTCTGCTTCTTTGAGAATGGAGAGAAGTGAAATGTCTGGCCGTTCTGTCTGGTTGTCCGGTTCTGCTTCATCTGCTGCAGGCGCTTCTTAAGGCTGCTCAGTTTCTCATACATCCTCATCACCCCAGACATTTTCGGCAGAAGCATTCATGGCTTCCAGGAAGCCGTCATCTGTATCATCCTCGTTCTGTCCATCCTGTTTCAGAAGCTCCAGCTCGAACTTCATAGTTTCAAGCTCCAGATGAGCATCATCATAACCAAATTTATGCAGGGCTTCAATTGCCCTCTGGCGTCTGGCCTGGACTCTGGTCAACGCATCCTCAATGGACTGGATCTGACCAAGGATTCCTTCGTATTCCCTCAGGAGTGTTGGCTTTCCTTTCTCCATTCCATATTTGTACTTTGTAACAGACATTCCGGGAGGTGCTTTTTCAAGCTCATCCTCCCCTTGGTCATCTTCCGGATCCGAAGTCTGCTCCAGGAACTTCAGGGATTCAATCCGCTTTAACATACGCCGTTCCCGGACAGTCAGCAGCTGAATCTCCTGCAGAAGCAGCTGCTCTTTATCTGGCTGTACTGTCTGGATCAGCTTCTGTTCATCTGGTTCTAAGCAATCAAAAAAGAGAGTCTCAAACTCTCCTGTCTTAACTGCATTCTTATTCTCCGGCGGACCGGTTGCATTTTGATTGCCTGGCTGACCGCCCTTTTTCCTTTTTGCAACGTTGCGTTTTTCTTTTGCAACGTTGCAATCCCATTTATATCTATTTTTCCAACTTCGAACAGTACCTTCCGGCAGATTCAGCTGACTTGCAATCTCAACTAATTTCATGCCTTTCAGACACATAGCCTTCGCCTGTTCAATTCTTGGATCCGGCGCTCTGGCCATGTCTCATCACCTCTATTCGTCGTTTTTGGGTACAACAAAAGCAGCCCCGGGGAGCTGCCTTTGTGCTGTGTATGTCTTATACATATCACTACTACTTATTCATATCTGTATCAATAACTTTATATATCTTCTTCAAAATCATAAATAAATTTATAAGTAATAAAAAGAGAAGATAATAAAGGCATATGCTTTGAATTAAACCGTAGGTTTTTACAAAAACATTAAAAAGACAAATAATTAAAATACCAACACTGACTAGTATTGCAAACATAATCGCATAATATGCTCCAATCAATGCTTTTTTTGATGTACGCGCATCCATACTATAATATTCTGGATCTTTTTGAATTTTAGATTTCATATCAATCACTAACATCAAAAGATTAAAAAGCAATGTAGTCAAAATGGATACTACCACAGTGACTGTATTTATTATATTTCCGTCCATTTCATGTTTTAAAGCAGCCACAATGCTTACCAGTAGCGGAACTCCAAAATAATACACCACTGGCAGGAACAATATTCTTCCATTATCATCACTAAAACAGGATAAATAATTCTTAATAATCTCTTTGACAGAAGTATATCTCATCCCGCCAAAACGATATCCTATTAATAGCAAAACAAGAACCACACTGCACACAATCACATCTGGCTTTTGCAAAAAACTTGTAAGTTCTTTCATGCTTTCACCCCTATAAATATGCCATTCCAATTCCCTGTAAATACCCTCTGCCAATTTCAATCATAACAGGTTTTAATGTATCAAACGTCGGCAATCCATCTAACATTGTAACTCTATCGGATATATCTTCAGTTATAACTATTCTGTCTACATTATCCAAGTTAATTGTTTTTTCCGTATTTCCTAATTTGAAAACAAATTTAAGATTATCATAATCATAATCATCAATCTGTACAATATCTGATGCCGCTCTCTGACCATTCATCCATTCTGCAATAACATTTGCTTTTCTTTCCAAAAAGCCAGTTGGTTTATGAATTATTCTTTCCTCATATGTTTCATTTACACCATAATTCACACCCAATCTTTCAGTTTCATCTCGAGGAATTTCGTACCTAATCATGGATATTTTTTGTAAAATACCTTCTCGAAAATATTTCTGGATATACTGTCTAGGCATTACTGGACCTAAAGATACAAACAAATCATTATCTGCCATATGTATAATTGATTCTAATTTTTTCTGCAAAGACAATTTTATACTATATTGTCCCAAATTCTGCATCACTACAATACAGCTATTCACATTTCCTACTGGAACAATAATGCAAAAACCAAATGGCATAATATCAGCTTGATCGATAGATCTGTTATAAACATCTCCTGTATTTACGTCGATCAGTTCTGAACTAATTCCATATTCTCCTGTTTTTACAACTCCCGAAAGAACATTCCCTTCTAACCTGCCTTCAGCATCTAGCATCACATCTAATTGACACTGTGAAAAAGCAAACAAGTTTTCTTTATGGTGATCATTATCATATCTATTAAGATTTTGCTCTATATATTCGTTGACAATTTGAATAAGACTTCTTCCTTGAAAAATATTATTCAAATTCACTCTGTCAACACCATTTCTAGATATATTCATACCATAAACAGATACTTTAACCTTCTTTGCCATATGCAGTTCCCCCCCCCCATAAAATATAATTTGCCTAAATCATACTCCACAATTCAACATTTTGCAACGAATTGCGAGAATATTTGACAACTATATTTGTAAAGTGAATATCTGCATTATAGAACATTTGTTCGTCAATGTCTATATCGGAAAACTAAACAAAAAGAACCTCGTAATTTCTACGAAGTTCTCTCTGCAAATTATATTCTTTCGGGGAAGAATTGTATTTATAGCTCCTCTCGAAGCCAATCGGAACACCAGGACTCGAACCTGCGGCTCGGCTTAACGGCTCATGCTCCCTCCCGATCGGGGAGGTGTTCCGGTAGTGCAGTGAGCTCCCTCACACATGACTGCCCCGGACTCATACAACACGGAGTCGAACCGCGTACCAATGTGTCAGCCTGCACTGTAATATCATTTCGGCTCTGCTGTGGCCTCAGCAATTCCCTGGTTGATATCTGCCAGAATCAACTGCCAGGCTGTGACACCTGGCAATCACTTAATAAGGAGCTTAATGAAATCTTTTCGTCAATCCCAGTATACATACTACCATAGCCGAAGCGGACATGACCGGACATTTTGAAAATTTTATAATATTTTTTCAAGATATCGGTCATGACGCTTTCTGCAGCTGTCTTCTGTATATTTCCGTTTTGGAAACCGGCTGTTCATATTTGCTGCTACCGCCACCCATGTCATGTCATCCAGGTAATAAAAACGAAACATCATTCTCAGATCGCTTTGTGGGATTTCCCGGATAAAATCATCTACTGCATTCAGTGCGTCCTGCAGTTCATCTTCCAGTATGTGAAGCTTTGTTACCCGCTTTTTGATCATACCCTTCACCTGATCAACTTCTGGAAAAGGATAGCCGGTTATCTTGATCGGACCGAAGGTTCCATCCTTTCTGGTTCCCTTCACGGTATCAGAAACCACACCCTCATTCTCGATCTTGACCAGCCTGCGCCTGTCCCGGTCTATGCGGTTATGTAGGTCTTTGATTTCTTCCTTTAGCTCCACATACTGCTCCAGCACCGTCTTGTCCACCTCTATCACCTCCCACAAGCAGTTCGTATCTATGTACCTGTGCCAGGATTGCCGGTTCTGATCTGGCATCCTCCAGGAGCTTCCTGGCCTTATCCGGGTTCATGCTCAATTCCTTGGCAACCTGCAGCACTCTCTTCTCATCAATCATCTGGCACCTCCACTTCTGGCCACAGCATCGGTACGTTCAAATTGCGAAAATATCCTCTGCATACCTGCCGTATCGCACAGTTAAATACGCAGTCGTGAATGTCATTGTTTTTACAGTAAATTCTAATCGTGTTCACCGCCTCAGTGGCTTTCCGGTCCGTTGCCTTTCCCTGCTTGGTCTCTGTCATCTTTTTCACCTCTATCCTTGTTTACGGCACTTAATGCCCAGGCGATCACGCCAAAGGCTCCGATCAGCACGCCAACACCCATTGCAACAATTACATCTACCATTTACTTTCCCTCCTTGGACACCATCTTGGACTTGTCTTTAAAGTTAATTTTGATTCTCTTTCTGGAGTTCCAAAGCCTATAAAGCCTTCCATCTTATTGCCAAATGCTTTTCTAGGCAATTTCTCTGTTTCTGGATTTTCACAGAAGAATTCGCTTCTTCCGTATATCCCAGATTTGTTAAATTTGGCATTCGCCCTGGTTGTCATCTTGCAAAAATCACATTCACTGCATTTTGGTATCATCTATTTTACCTCCCAGCTTTTACACTCCCTGCAGCGGATCTTACTGCTGCACAAGGTGCCTTTTATCATTGACAGCCTCGGGCAGGTCGGGTGGACGTATACGATCAGCTCACCCACTCTGCCGGTACTGTGTTTACAGGTTTTATATTTTTCCGCCATAATCGTTTTCTCTCTTTCGTTTCTGGTAGACACTTAGGGTAATCAGCATGGTCCTCCCTCTGCTCCATGAAATGCTCCGGCTGGATACCTCCATGAACCATTTACAAAAATGTCTGCTGTTTCAAACTCTCCACTTACCAGGCTATGCAGCGCCTTGGCATCTCCATGATATACACAAGACTCTGCATCTCCCACAAAGTTATCCAGATCCTTTTTATTGTCCAGAGTAAAGCCGAGGATTTCTTCGTCTTTCTTTAAAAGTTCGTACTCTTCTGGCATTATCTCCCGAATTCCAGCAAACAGTGACGGTGTCGAAAATATGCACATAGCACAACTACACCGGTTCCAACCAGCTCTATAACAAGGGTGTGGATTTACCTTGTGGCGTTTCAATACTTCCCACACATCTTTTTCTGAGTAGTCAATAACCGGACGCCACTGGTGTACTAATCTGTGTGCCTTGGCTGTGGCGTTGGTTCTGTGTATTTCCATTTCGTTGTACTTTGACCGCCCTGTTGATTCCCCGCGTCGCTCTCCGGAAACAACCAGTATTTTTACGTTCTTGCTGGTCTTGTCCAGGTTCGCTGTAACGCTGTCCTGCACGGCAGCTTTCAAGTTTCCACTGCACCAACGACCTTGATGAGTTCCGCCCTTGGCCGGGAACTTCTGGCGCTTCCCACCTATTTCTTCAAGTTCCCCCAGCTGGCTCAGGTTGTTCATAACGGAGTCTGCAACCATAATTTTCAGGTATGCACTGCACCAGCGACGGCTCAAATCTCCTGTTTTTGCTGGGAATTTCATTCTGTAACCGTACTCTTTGAGTTTCTCCTCCATTTCCTCTGTGGCGATCTCTTTCAGCTCCTGGCATTGTATGTATTTCCTAGACAGCTTGCACTGGCATATTTCCCCGGTGTCCGGGTCCATCCACTCAACCGGCTCACTTGCGCCGATCCTGTAAAGTTCTCCAAAAAATCCATTTACCCGCCAGGATAATCTCAGCGGTACCTGCTCGGCTTCTGCAAATGCTTTTACATAATTTTGTGTGCAACGCCAGTCCATTCTACGGGACGGGTGCCCGCCGTCTATGTCATGGTGCCATAGTTCAATTTTTCCTTTCGGCACGCCCAGCTCAATGAGTTTATAATAACAGGCTATACTGTCTTTTCCTCCGGACAGTAGTACCGCGATCATGTCGTATTCTTCCAGGGGGAGAAGTTCTTCCAGGTATATTTTTTTCATGTGTTCGGAATCCTTGCGACCTGATACTTTCGGCTTTATCCGTTTACCTTGCCCGTATATAGGCGTATCTTCGTGTCCATATATCACAGGAGTATCCTTTGTACACTCAATGTCTTTGATATAATTCATCTTTCCAAGAAGCCCGGTATACCATTGCCCCGGCCGGAGGCTGGCTCCTTTCTTGCTTGACTATCTTTTTTTCTTTGCCAGACATTCCAGCTGCCACACTACATCCAGCAGTGCAACTTCTACTTGCATCGTCTGGCATTGTTCTCTAATCTGGTGACAACGTTCTGCAACTCTCTCCCAGGCTCCAGCATCTTCCGGAAGAATACCGTTGTACTCTTCATACAGCTCCTGTACTTCTGGATATTCTTCCCAGAGAGCTTTTCGTTCCTGGGGTGTCAGCCAGATCATGGCAGCCTGTCGATCCGGACATAAATCCCAGGGACTTCCGCCCAGAACTTTTCCACGATCTCCGAAGCCACCAGTGCATCATCATCCCAGAAACCAACTTTCGTCATGCAGTCCTTTAATAGTTTCTGCAGATTGTCCGTATCCGGTTTGGAAAGTCTGTAGGTACCATCCAAATGTTTTCCCCTGGGGAAGCACCATTTTGTGATCAGCCTGACTCCACAGTGATATGGTTCATCTGGTACATGCTGTCCAAGATATGCCACCAGTTTCTGTCTGGCTGCTTTTAATTCCGGTGGCTCATAGAACACTGGCTTTCCTCCGGCAACCCTGACCTGTTTTTCCTGATGGGTTACAGTCGGCGGAACCATTGCCATGAAAAACTCAAATTCCAAAATCATCAACTCCTTTTTTCAGGTGATCAAGGTATGGTGCCCACCTGAGTGCGGGGGTGGGTGGTCGTCGTGCGTGAGCTTATCGCACGACTACCTACCCCCGCTAGGTGGGGTGCGCACATACACATATACGTAGTATATGGTTGCGCACCCCCCATTTTTGCGCACTGCTCACAACCATAAAAATAATGGTTTTGCGCACCGTGAACATCATTATAAAAAATATGGTTCTGCGCACTACTCTGTATCATGGTTGTGAGCACTCCTGCGCACCCTTTCTCCTGATGTATGTTTTTCCATCTTCACCAAAATATTTTTCAAATTTATTCCGCAATTCTTTCTTCTGACGCTTGCCTTCTCCCAGCCAGGAAAGTAACTCTTTTGCACTTGTTTCAAGTGCTTCTGCCAGCTCTGAAGCAGAAATTTCACGGCCATCAAATTCAATATTCTGGAATGCAATCTCAAACTCATTTAACTTACGCTCACGGTTCTTTTGAGCATTTTCTTTTCGCCTCTGGGACGCTTTTTCCCACGCAGGCTTATCATCTTCCAGCTGCAGGTCTTTCAGGCTTCCTACCTGATCAATCCTGTGTACCGGATAATCGAACCACATATTGACCGGATCAAACTTCGGGAACTCTCTTAAGGTTCCCTCAATTCTCCATGCAGTACGCGCCTGTACTTCCGCTTTCGCAGCCGTTATCTGCTTATCCAGGGCTATTTTCTGCCATTTATCCAGGTGTGCCTCACAGTAACCCAACATCTGTGCACTGCTCAACAGATCGTCCTGTGAGAGGTCATCCTGCCACTTATAATGTGCATCCAGATATGCTTTACAAGTTCCACAGACAGCCTTATTTTCTTCCTGTTTCATCAATGCCTCTGTCGGCTCTAGCTCGATCAAATCCAGAAGTGCATCCGGATCACGGGCAAATACACCGGATCCAGAAGCGCGGTCCATGGACTTCTTACCGCCCTGATTTCCTTTGCTGTGATGATGACAGTAGATCACGGCACAGCCAAGCTCTGTACACACTTTATCGAACTGGTTACAGAAGTTCGCCATCTGATCGGCACTGTTCTCATCACCAGTAATGACCTTATAAATCGGGTCTATAATGATCGCTACATAATTCTTCTTTGCTGCCCTTCTGATCAGCTTTGGTGCAAGCTTATCCATAGGCACAGACTTTCCTCGAAGGTTCCAGATATCAATGTTCTGCAGGTTGTCTGAGACATAGCCAAGGGACTCATATACATCTTTAAAACGGTGAAGACAGCTCGCCCGGTCAAGTTCCAGGTTCACGTACATCACACGTCCCTGCGCACAATGCCACTGCAGCCACTTCTTGCCCTCTGCTATGGCGATACACAGTTCAATCTGAAGGAAAGACTTACCAGCCTTGGATGGTCCAGAGATCAGCATCTTATGCCCTTTACGAAGCACCCCATCAATGAGACAGGGTGACAGCTCCGGAAGATTGTCCCAGACACTTTCCAGACCTTCCGGCTCCGGAAGATCATCATTCACACCTTCAATCCACTCATACCATTCATTCCAGGAGGATTTTCCTATGTTGGTATCTACAATGAACTGCTTCTTTTCCCCACGTTCTACACCGGGCATCCTGGACAATCTGGAAGGGTTCCGGTTCTGGGTATCTACATCAATCCCGTTCTTCTGGCAGACTTCATACAGATAATCAACGCGCTTCCTGTACTCGCCATAATCCGCTGCATCCACCCTCACGATTGCGTGAAGGCTTTTCTTTCCGGAATACACCAGGCAGGCAATGGGAAGCTCCAGCTCACGCAGGATGGCGTTCTGCTGGTCGATTTCCATGTGATCAGATTCTACAAGAGCATACCGGTATTCTGTTACATTTTCGTTTTTACAGCCGTTTCCATCCAGTGGGTTGAAACGGATCCACGCGCCAGCTTCCGGATTGTAATCGCCAAGCACTGCCCCTATGTCACCTTTGCAGGTGTTCAGCTGCTCGATCAGCTGTCCTGCAGTACGGTCCCAGCTTCCCTTTTGTGGAAGCCATCTGGTACCTTTCTCGTCTGTCTTTTCCCAACTTCCAGTTACGTACCCTACGTTTTCCCCAGCTTCAAACAGGGTTTCCAGATATGTGATCAGCTGCTCTGCCGGGTTCCAGTTCTTTGGTTCCTGGATCTCCCTGCCTTCCAGCCAGTTCTTATCCACTACTACACGGTCACTGTCTACCTGTATACTATCGTTCCAGTCCAGTTCATGGCCTTTTTCCGGCACCCATCCGCGCTCCATTGCCATCTGTACAATAGTCCCACCAGTTACCGGAGAGGAGGAACCAGAAAAACTTCTCCACTTCTTCTCACATTCTCCGGCATGGTACCGTCCAAAGTCCTTCTGGCTCCACTGATCCCAGACGCTTACCGGATAGCCTTCCAGTTTCAGTGCCATTCCGACATTCACCCAGTCCTGATAGCTCAGGGAACCGGGATCGATGTATTCAATTATCTCTGTAAGGCTTGTCCTCTGCTCCATGTTTATGCTCCTTTATATTCCTGTGGTACAATGTCGTTCGGGATCTTCCATCCGTTCCCGGCAATCCTGTCAATTAAATTCTTGGCTGTGTTAAACTGCCAGGTCCCCACATGTTTAAATCCCCTGCCCTCCAGGAAGCGGATCTGCTTCGGGGTAGTAAGTCCCTCATTTCTACGCTTGTCCAAACGGTCAAGAATCTTAGCTGCCTTCCCTGCATTCTCAATCTGATCCGGCATGATTCCCAGCTTTTCCAATGTCTGCTTCTGTTTGTCAGATGGCGGTCCCATCTCCCATCCAAAAGACGGAACATAACTGGACAGGTCTTCTGCCTGAATAGACATCTCGAACTGCAGTGGATCTACAAGCTTCTTTTTCCGTTTTTTCATCTCTGCCAGCTGTTTAGCCAGGGATTCCTCACGCTGTGCGACTACATCTTCTGAGGCAGTCTTTTCCGCCTCTTCAATATCAATAGCTATGCCGGCTTCTCGTTCCAGGTTCTCCGTCATCTTCTGGGCTACTTCTTCATTCTCACAGATCAGACTTGCGGGGTGGCACAGTTCATGCCGCTCTGTATGCCAAAGGAAATCCAACAGCAACAGATGATCTTTTCCTGTTTCTGGTGAAAGTCTTGTGCCACGTCCCACCATCTGGCAGTAAAGGCTTCTTACCTTTGTAGGTCTTAATACCACAATGCAATCAACTGACGGGCAGTCCCAGCCTTCTGTCAGGAGCATGGAATTACATAACACGTTGTATTTACCAGCATCAAAATCTTTTAATACCTCAGCCCTGTCCTGGCTGTCTCCGTTTACTTCTGCCGCCTGGAAACCATAAGCATTTAGGAGATCTCGGAACTTCTGGCTGGTCTTTACCAGCGGCAGAAATACCACAGTTTTTTTATCCATGCAGTATTTCTGCATCTCCTGGGCAATTCCTTCCAGGTATGGATCCAGCGCAGTACCAATCTCACTTGCCTTGAAGTCCCCTGCCTGTACAGAAACGTTGCTCATATCGATCTTGAGTGGAATTGTCAGCGCCTTGATCGGGGACAGGTATCCTTCCTTGATTGCCTTAGGAAGGGTGTACTCATAAGCCAGGGATTCAAAATATACGCCAAGGTTCCGCATATCCCCACGGTCTGGCGTTGCCGTTACGCCTAACACCTGTGCTTCCGGAAAATGCTGCAGCACTCTCTGATAGCTGTCAGATATACAGTGATGGGCTTCGTCAATAATGATGGTATTAAAATAATCAGCCGGGAAACTTCCCAGCCTCTTTTCTCTCATCAATGTCTGTACAGAGCCAACCACTACCCGGAACCAGCTGCCCTGGCAGGAGCTTTCTGCCTTTTCCAAGGCACATCCAAGCCCGGTTGTCTTCATCAGCTTATCTGCTGCCTGATCGAGCAGTTCCCCTCTGTGTGCCAGGATCAGTACGCGGTCACCTTTACGGACACATTCCTCTGTTACCTTGGCAAATACCACAGTCTTTCCACAGCCTGTAGGAAGGACCAGCAGGGTTTTTAACACCCCGCTGTCCCACTGTTCAAAAATAGCTTCCTTCGCTTCTTTTTGATACGGCCTTAGTTCCATTTTTAAAAGCCTCCCGGTGTAAATGCAGGTTTACTGGTATCCTTTGGATACAGCTTTTCAATGTAATTGAACTTCTTGTTTGGATCCTTAATTCCAGGCTTCAGTCCGATCTTAGCGCGCGCAGTCTTGCCAGGAAGTGCACTCCAGTCCATACGGAGTTCTTCTCCCTCCTTCTTAAGGCCAACGCCACGGAACAGCTCAGACAGCTTCCACTCCAAACTGGTATGCAGTACATAATTTTCACGGATGGTAACCTCACGTTCTGGAACATGCACCGTAAAATAAACAACTGCCATATTGCATGGAGGGAGCTTACCCTCACCTTTAGATCTGCTACGGTCAAATTTCTCAATTGTTACGTTATAATCCCCTTCTGGAATTGGCTCATAATCCTGGGCATCCTGTTTGATGGAATCCTCCCAGCCTAACTCTCTTCCTTCTGCTGCCATAAATTTTTATCCTCCTTTAATTGAACGGCACCTGTTGTGTCGCTTTCATTTCTTTGATCATTCCATAGACCTGTGGCCATGCCCCGATCAGACAGCCATTGATAAAGTCCATGTCATAATCTTTCACCTTTACATCAGAGGGATAATACCCTCTTGCTGCCACTACGTTCTGGATGTCCCATTCATCTACCTGGTTACTCTCCATCAGGTCACGTAAAGCTTTAGGGATTCCGGGATCAATGGTGCTGCTCCTTGCTGTCGGTTCCGGAGTCTTTTGTGGTTCATTAAGCGGAAGGTTCATCTGCTCCCCAACAGTAACAGCAGGTTCTGTCTTTGTAGCTTCCTGTACCGTAGTCGGCTGAGGCTGTACAGTTGGCTGAGCCTGTACCGGCTGCTGCGCTGGTACGGATTTTGGCTGTGTTTCTTTTACTGGCACGGCATTTCCCTCAATGATTGTCCGGATGGAATCATAACTGAATGGGACTTCATCTGGCAGACCGTAGCGGTTCTTTGCATCCCAGCAGGCATTGTGGGTGGTATACATCACACGCTCACCGCCCTGGGCTTTCCTCTTTTTCCCTTTATCATCCACCGCAATAGAGAATGTTTTATAATTGGCAAACAGTAGCATGTCCGCCCATTCCTTGATCAGTGGGGAGGTCTGGGATGCTGTTTTCTTTCCAAGCTTTAACTCCCATCTGTCATAAGCTCCCAGTTCATCCGGCTGTTCAAACTTCCGGATCTGCGCATGTGCAGTAAGGACCACGTTGACATCAGCCTCTACAACTTCTGTCAGCTGATTGAGGAATTTCCCCAATTCTTCTTTTACATAAACATAACCATTTCCGTAACCAAAGTCCTCAATACCGGACTTTCTGTGCTTGTCGCAGATATGCCGGATACACATAGATTCCGCCCAGTCAATGGTATCTATGACCAGTGTCTTGCACATAGTCGGATGTGTGCGGACATAATCCACCTGGTCCAGCAACATCTGCCAGCTGGACGCCTTGGGAAGTCTCGCAACATCCATTGAATTGGTACTTCCTTCCGTGTCAATAAACACCGGATCTGGGAACTTGCTGGCAAAAGTGGATTTGCCAATTCCCTCTGGTCCGTAAATGACCACCTTCTTTGCACAGGGGATCACGCCTCTGATAATTTCCATTTAAAATGCACCTGCCTTCCATGCTTTTGGCTGTGGTTCTTCCGGATGTTCCTGTCCAACCACATAACCGTCTTCAATAATAATGCTGCACTCATCACCAGTAGAAACTCTGGTAGCAATTGCCTGGAGTCCTTCTGCTTCCAGCCACTCTCCAAACTCCTGCAGTGTCTTTCTGTCCATCTGCTCCAGCTTGTCCAGAAGAACGAAACCGCACTGCGGGTTCAGTTTGCGGACAATAGCGGTAGAAACCTTCAGACGTTCCGCACCGGACATGTTGTCCCACTTCTGGCCTTTATAGACCAGCTCTCCATCTTTTACGGATAGCTCTGGAAGAGGAAGCTCTGCAGAAGTCAGAAGCTCATTCTTCTTATCCCTTGTCTCTTCCAGCTGCTTTGTTAGATTGTCGTACTTGGTACGGTACTCTTTGGCGTCATCCTCCGCTTTTTCCTTATCCAGGTTGGCTCTGACTTTACGGTTGATTTCCTCGATATTGGAGATATTAGCTTCCAGTTCTTCTGTGGACTGATCCGTCAGATCCTTTGCAGAAGTCTCTGCAATATCCAGATCTTTTACCAGCTGCAGATGTTTCTGCTTGGCTGCTTCCAGAAGCTCAGACAATCTGATTACTTCCTCATGGGCACGCTTCACAGATTCCCTGAGCTGTGCAGCCTGATCGCGTTTTCTCTGGTTTTCTCCATTCTTTGCCAAAATCTCCTGTTGCTGTCTGATCAGCTCAGAGGGTGACACCAGATCTCTTGGAGCCTCCGGGTAATAAGGCTGCTCTTTTGCAAATTTCTCTTTCTGATCAGCGGTACGTCCTACATACAGACGCTCCTGGTAAAGCTCTTTTTCTTCCTTTTCCAGTTCTGCAAGCTGAGGTCCCACGCCAATGATCTGCAAAAGCACTTTTGCCTTCTCTGTTCCGGAGGCTTCCATAAATCTTGGAAGATCCAGGGCAAGCTGTTCCACAAATTCATTAAGCAACTGCTGTCCGGTCTTCTGACCATTCGGGTCCGTAACCTTGAGGGCACTATTCTTTCCCTTACGCTCCACTACCAAACCATTGTTCATCACAATATGTAAGTTCGGCGGCACCATGGAGCCTTCTCTTGTACTCTGGGAAGGTTTGTAACGTTCCCCGCCAAGTGCCCAGGCGATGGAATCCAGAACTGAGGTTTTGCCCTGCTGGTTATCTCCGCCAATGATGGTTAAGCCGTTCTGTGCAGGTTCCAACTTTACTGCTTTGATACGTTTTACATTCTCGATTTCGAGACGGTTAATCTTCATGCTCATATCTTATCTTTTCTCCTTTTTCAAAAACTCAAAATCATTTAGCAGTTTCTCCATCAGTTTTTCTGGTTCCTGCACTGCCATAATATCTTCATAACGCGCTTCCGCCAGGAGCGCATCCCCTAAGATTGGAGAACCATGTCTTGGCATGTCGTACATCCAGCTTCCAAAACGATTTAATGGCAAATTCTTAAAATGCCCTTCCTCATCTACCAACATAATCACTGGTCCCTGAAAGTAATTATTCATTTTGACAGTATGGACAGTTTCAAAATGGCCTCCTAAAGCTTTTTGAATACTCTTGAAATCGTCAAAATTCACATCAATGATTGAGATTTCGTTATCTGCTGAAATTTTTAATGTTTTCATTGATTTTTCTCTCTTTCTCCTCTACAATAAGAGGGTGATAAACTGTTTTTGTCCATTTGGACACCGGATCCTGATGAGCTCCCAACTCTCAGGATCCATTTTCTTTTAACAACCGTGTAAGATGCTCCCTGGCTGCTTCGTAGTTTTTAACGGATTCTTTCATCAGCGCTTCGTCACGATAAATATCATAAGTAGTCATTTTACTTTCTGTTGGTTCCTCCACCCAAACCCGGCATGGATATCCAGCTAATCCTATTTCGAAACTTATATGGATTCCGCTTGCTATAGTTTTCTTCGAAAGCTCATACAACTCATCTATCATTTTTTCTAAAATCATGGCCTCCTCCCTTCCGGCTTGGCTCTTCTTTTGGGCTACATTGCTGCTCATTAATTTTTCAGTAATGAGTGAATCCAAATTACAACTAAAATTCCTAGCGCAACTAATTCACCAACGCTCATGTTCTCTTCCCTTCTGGCTCTGTGCCCTGTATCAGCATCCACGCAAGCATTGATAATGCCAGTGCTCCTGCAACCTGCAGTCCGTCCCACTGCCAGAACGGCAGGTATGTAGCAAGGGTGCCTATGATGACAGATATGATTATGTTACGCTTCATTCCCAGTCTCTCCTTCCACAACAGCCCGGTTGCTCCAGCCAATCATTTGTACCAGCTTTTCCGGATGAAATGCCGGAGCATACTTTCTGGCATTGCGATCCAGAAGCTGGCGCCGATAAGTAAGATAATCAATGAACACCAGAACGTTGATCAGGACAATGTTTCCATCCCGGATAATGGCATAATCGTTATAACGCCCTGTTTTGATTTCATCTTCAATTTCAAACAATCTTGTCCGCACAGTTCCGGCACTAATCTGGAACTCTTTTGTAAGCTGCTCTTTTCTCATGTACGGATATCCCCGTATGGATTCTGTGTAAACCATCTTTTATTTACCTCCCGTTATCTTCTCATGCTAAGTGCAAGGCAAATTATTGCTATCGAATTCAACAGCGTTGCAAATAAATTTATCAGTAATGCTGTATTCTCTATCTTCCTCATCTCCTTTTCTGTTACTTCTCCAAATTTCATTGACTTTTCTTCCTTACACTCCTATTCTGTAAATATCGGTACTGTCATGCCAAATACATAAGAAAGAAGGTACTAATAATGTCAGAAAAAAATTCTTTTCCTTTTGATATTCCTGAACTTCCAGATTCAGTTGATAATGCTTTAAAAAATCTCTCCGATGCCCCAACAAAATCAATTGGTCAAACTCTATCTGATGCATGGTTTTTAGTTTTTGGAGGAATTTCTCACCAAGCTAATAAACGCCGCATGAAATATGCCCATGATTTGGAGATATACAATTACGAATTGTCTCAGGCAATTGCTAATGTCCCTCCCGAAAACCTTATTGAGCCGGATATTCAAACAACTGCTCAAGCACTTGAAAATTCTAAATACTGTATCGAATCAGAAGAACTTCGCAAAATGTTCGTCAATTTAATCAGTAAGTCCGTAAACTGTGCTTATGTTGAAAAAGTTCACCCTTCATTCGCCGAAATAATTAAACAAATGAGCCCTTTAGATGCACGTATTTTAAAAAGCATGAATCCACGTTACAGTTTTCCACTTGTTGACTATGTTCTGAGTAGCTCTACTGCGAATAAATTTAGAGAGACGTTTGAAATTAATCTTTCAAATGTCTATATTCCCAATCTTTCTGGAGTAAATATACAACAAGCAAGCAGTTCAATTTCTTCCTTAAGCAGACTGGGGATAGTTACAATTGAAACTCAGTCTACAATTACAGACTCTAGTGTTTATGCGCCTTATGAGCAAACTGACTATTACCTAGAATTTTCGCGTAAAGCACGACAATTTTACGCATCTAAGAGAGCTGATCTTCATAAATATCTAGGGCAATTCACTCCTCTAGGCAAGAATTTCTTTGAAGTTTGCGTAAAATAGATAATGTGTTCTCATTATTCTTAGTTGTCATTTCGCACATGTCTTTAACATAGCCATCTACCTTTTTGAAATAGTAGGTGGCTAATATTTTAGTAGTGATCACTGACACTAAAATACTTGCTCCAATAATTTCCATCTTGCTTCATCTCCTTTCCTGTATTTGCTTGTAGTCTTTTATCTTTTTTATTTTCAGCTCACCTCCTTCTGCTCGTCTGTTGCAAACAGATAGTCAAGTGTCTTGTCTGGAAACATTAATTGTTTTATGAGCACGCATTCTTTTAATGAAAGAGAACTCTTTCCGTTTAGCTTAAAAGAAAGTGTCGTTGGTGTTACCTGTAACATTTCGGCCATCTGCAATTGGGTTATCTTGGATCTTGCCATTTCAGCTTCCAAGTTAGGAAACATTTCCTCACCTCCGTCTCTTTGTTACGATTTTTCGTGATTACATTTACAGTATATACGATTTTTCGTGATTGTCAATATGTTTTTCTCGAATTTTTGAGATTTTATTTTTGATTTATATATATTTATATTGATTTTTCGAGATTTTAGTGTTAATATAGCGTTAAAGATACAAAGAAAGGTAGGCATTATATATGCAAGAATTAGAATCTAAGATAAAAGAATTAATAATATCCAGATATGGAAGCTTAAAAAAATTCTCAGAGAAAATAAATATGCCTTGGACTACTTTAGACAGTATCTTAAAAAGAGGAATCGCAAATTCTAACATCACAAATGTCCTTAAAATAACACGCGAATTAGGACTTGACGCGGAAAAGCTTGTCGATGGAGAATTATTATTTACGTCTGAAGAACCTACCACTCTTGCAGCTCATTTTGATGGCGAAGAATACACCGAAGACGAATTGAATGAAATTCGCCAGTTTGCAGAATTTGTAAAAAACAAAAGGAAATAATTGGCAGATCTGCCAGAATGTACATTGACAATATAATATATTTGCCCAGGGAACTGGGGGACGTGCTCTTTGCCTAATCCGGACACCTTACGGAGGAGGTGAAGTTTATGAGCGATTACGAGACATTTATGATTATGTTGACTTTTGCTAATTTAATCGTAGCCATACTTACATATGCACATAAAAAATAGCCGTCCTAATCTTTGGCGAGATCAACGGCTATTTTTTAGCTAACTATATTCGCTGGATTGGGTGAAGTGCAGTCACCTTCCAGCTCCCTTGTTAAATATATTATATGTCACTCCAAAATATTTGTCAATTTTCTTTTTGGGAAGCAGCTGTACAGATTTTTGTACACGTATTGAGATATACTAGAGCGGGAGGTGTTTACAATGAGCACATATGAGGAATTACAAGACCAGGCCTGCGCGGACGGTATAGACGTAATGGACTATGAATTTAATAGTCCAAACATAAAAGGCTTATATTGTAACAGCACTGTAGCAATCAATAAATCCATTTCAACCCAGGCTGAAAAATCATGTGTACTGGCCGAAGAGCTTGGCCACCACTACACTACTGTTGGTGACATTATTGATCAGTCTGAGGTCAGCAACCGAAAACAGGAATACAGAGCCCGTCTCTTTGGTTACAACCTTAAAATTGGATTAATTGGGATTGTGCATGCCTATGAAGCCGGATGCCGTACTTTATATGAAATGGCAGAATATCTGGATGCTACAGAAGAATATTTAAAAGAAGCACTGGATTGTTATCATTCCATACATGGGGTTTATGCTACTTTAGACAATTACATAATTTTCTTTGAGCCTACATTTACGGTAATGAAAACAGTTGCTGAACCAAACCATTTTATTGGTTTATAAAAGGATATTAAATGAACACAGTAAAATCGAATTTTAGCTTAAATTCTTTTAGTGATATTGAATACCGAGCATTAAACCGATTAAAAAATGCTAAAATAGATGAAGATTTTCAGGGAGAACTAAATCTCACAATTCATAGACCCTCGTTTTGCGATTTTTGTATATCAGAGGGGCTAATACGCTTATCCACTAGCACTGAAGATCAAAAACTATTAACAATAGCTGTTTATAAAACTTATTTGCATGAACATCACCTTAAAGTCTCTGGAAATAAGCAAGAATTAATCAACCGTATTAACAACTTCGATTCTTCTTTTTTTGGAAAAAAACACTACATTTTAACAGATAAAGGAAAAGAACTGCTTTATAGCTTCTGGGATTCGCGCGAAAATCGTCCTACACTCGCGCCAGAAGAACGGCTTAAATCCAAATTGAATAAATATAATATTCCTATGTCCATTTATAATAAACACAGACAACTTTTTCCGCCCTGTTATTCTGATAATGATGTAATATGGAATATTTTTAACGATCGTATATTAGAGTATTCTTTCCAATCTAAATATACTGATTTAAGAGAAACTTATTTAAATATGGCACTACTTTTAGAAGACGATAAAATGTATGTCAAAGCATTCAGCTATTTTTGCATGACTATTTGTTTTGACATAAATGGATATTCCCGATTAAACCAACCGACTCTTATTGCATGGATTGCTAATCGCTTATTTTACCTACGCAAACACTATTCGGAAGTTCTGCCAAGTATTATCTATTCGCAATGTCTGTTCAATAAACAATATTGTTCGGAAGAAAATTTTTCAGCTCTTATTAGCGATTTAGTAACCGCTGAAAAAGCTTTTTCTAATGAAGAATGCAAAATATTACTACAAAAATATGCTTTTTCTAATCCAACAACCGAGGAAAAGGCAATTTATGCCAATCAAAACAAGGAGGAATATTCCATGGCAAACTATGTTACGATTACAAGTGATAAAAGAAAGAAGACGGCTCTTCTATTATGTGTCTTTTTAGGGATGTTTGGGGCACATCAGTATTATGTCGGAAAGATTGGAAAGGGTATTTTATATACCTGTACTTTTGGACTGTTCGGCATCGGATGGATTGTTGATATCTTTAAAATAGCACTCGGAAATTTCCGCGATAATACAGGTGCACCGCTTCGCCAGTAAATAATAAAGTCCTAAAAATAACTAAATAAAAGAAAAACCGGCTCCTGCGCCAACAGGAACCGGCGAGCACATCCGAAGATGTACGCTACTTTCAGCAAAGATATTGTATCATCTTCGGTGCAGCCATGCAAGCGGAACCTTTGTTCGCGCAGGCTGTTATTTTTGTACTTATTTTTCCCGGCACTTGCGCCGGCTCAACCAAAAAAGAAACCATCTCGGTGATTCTGCCGGAATGGTCCGTATAAGGAGGATGATATCATGTGGGTTGAAGAATCGAAAAATGGCAAATTCAAATTCTGCGAGCGGTATGAGGACTATTTGACTGGAAAAACAAAACGTGTATCTGTCACAATGGACAAGAATACCCCTCAGTCCAGAAAAACAGCACAGAAGACTTTGGAATTAAAAATCCAGCAGGCTATGGGAGCCTGTCCAGATCATCAGTGCACCTTAAAAGAATTGGTTGAGGAATATAGAAAAGATCAGAAAAAGACCGTTAAACAATCTACATACTCCCGAAATTATTTTGCCTGCAATGCCATTATGAAAATGCTTGGTGAAAGTACAATTGTGGAGCACATGACTGCCAAGTATGTCCGCAGCAGGTTTCGTGATTCTGGAAAGGAAAACAGCACTTTAAATGAACACCTTACTCGTTTCCGCGCTCTGATCCGCTGGGGATATAGTAACGATATGATCAGTGACATTACTTTTCTGGAGAAAATAGAACCTTTCAAGGATCTTCCTCATAAACAAAAAATACAGGATAAGTACCTGGAATCAGATCAGCTCAAAGCCTTATTGGATGGAATGGATCACACTCTTTGGAGACTGTGTACTGAATTCATGGCGCTGTCTGGTCTGAGAGTTGGTGAGCTGATTGCCTTGGACCGTATAGATGTGGATTTTAAAAACAAGGTGATCCATGTAACAAAAAACTATGATTATATAAACCAGATCGTCACATCTCCAAAGAGCTTTTGTTCGATCAGGGATGTGTATATGCAGGAGGAACTGGAAAATGTATGCAAACAATTAAATGCGCTGATGCTCCGCCGACGCTTAATGTTTAATATTGGAAAGCCAGCCCTGTTTCTCTTTTCCAGGAATGGAACTTATATACACTATTATTCCTACAATAAATATTTAAGGGAAAACTCCAAGCGTGTCTTAGGGCGTGCTATCACCCCACATGCCCTGCGTCATACCCATGCCTCTCTTCTCTTGGAGCAAGGTATCAGCATTGATACCATCTCTAGGAGACTCGGACACGAAAACAGCAAGGTTACCAAAGAAATATACTTACATGTCACAAAAAAGCTCACGGAGAAAGACAACGAACAGATTGCAAAAGTATCTATTTTTTAAAGTTGCCCCTTTTCTGCCCCTTTTATTGAAACAGGTATTTAGTGCCACATTGAAAACACCGCATAAAATCAATATTTTTCCGCTGTCAAGATGGAATTAATTCAAGTCCCATCTTCCGCATTTTTTATTGCTTAAAAGTAAAAAAGTGTCTTCGACACTTCAACTCCCCTGCCCCTCAATCTTGAGGGGATAGGGGTTTCTTTTTTTCAACTTTT